>JAEOTQ010000041.1 GCA_016839785.1 Candidatus Hodarchaeota archaeon
GCTTGGCTACCTCGGCATATGTGATGAATGAAGATGCGGGGAGTGAGATTTGAACTCACGAACGCCTACACGACTAGGACCTGAACCTAGCTCCTTTGACCAGACTGGGAAATCCCCGCTAGGGTATTTTTCCAAAGTATATGAACTTTTTTCCATATTTCATTTGCCTTAATTATTTTAAAGGAAAAACTCATGGACGAGAGTTATTTCCCCATATCAGACGCAAGATTTAATAATTGTGGTTAAATATTTTCCATTCAGCTAAAGCTTTGGGATATCATAGAGATACGTGAATTGAATCCTATGAGTAGAAAAACCAGTGCAATGACACAATATGAGGACATCAAGAAGAATTTTCCAGATACTATTGTCTTTTTTCAGCTTGGTGATTTTTACGAGGCTTTTAATAAGGATGCTCAGCTTATTTCCAAAGTATTGAACATTACACTTACCTCTAGAGGAATGGGAGCAAGAAACAAAAGAATACCATTAGCGGGAGTACCAGTTAAGGCAATCGATTCACATCTTAAAAAATTAATCGATAATGGTTTCAAAGTGGCTATTGTTGACCAATTAGAAGATGCAAAAAAATTACCTTCGGGAAGAATTGTAAAACGAGGAGTTACTCGCGTGGTAACTCCAGGGACTGTATTTGAAACAACAATTCTAGATGATTCAGTCAATAATTTTATGTTAAGCCTAGTTATCAATGAGCGCCAGAAAATTCTAGGATTATCATTCGTTGATGTCTCAACTGGTGAATTTTTAGTAACAGAAATGAAAGAAAATGTTCTTGAACGATTTAAAGACGAATTTACGCGATTCAATCCGAAAGAAATAATTATTCCAGAAACCAATAAAAAAGGTCCTCTTCAACTATCCATAGAAAATATGATCAATCTCTCATCTGGGACTATGATCTCTCCTGTTAATGATACGATTTTTAATATCGAAACCGCACGAGAAACTCTTCTTGATCATTTTAAAGTTCGTACACTTTCAGGCTTTGGCTGTGATTCCATGTCAGAAGGAATTAGAGCATCTGGAGCGGTAATCTCTCATTTAGTAATGTTGAAACATGATTTTCCCTCGAATTTAACCAGTCTGAAGTTGATTGATGATCGTTCTAGTTTGATTCTAGACTCAAATACGCAACGTAATCTCGAAATAATTAGGAATGCATTTGATGGCCACATTAAAGGTAGTCTTTTATCAGTTTATTCGGGAATCTTTTCCAGTTCTGGAGCAAGATTATTGAGAAGATGGTTATTACAGCCATTACGTGATAAAAAGAGAATCAACACTCGTTTAAAAGCAGTACAATCTTTTTATTCAAACTCTAGTGCCTGTGATCAGATTAACGAATTAATTTCGGCTTTATCTGACTTTCAAAGATTAATCTCTAAGATCAAGTACCATTCAGCGAACGGGCGGGATTTATCATCCCTGATGAATTCACTAAGTATAAGTCTGGATATCAAAGAATTCCTCTCACAAAATTCTTTGGATTGTGAAATTTCCCAGAAGATTGTGAATTTTGACTCTACAGACCTCATTAATATTAGAGATTTGATAGCACACGCGGTTGTAGAAGATCCTCCGATCAAAATTACAGAGGGAGGAATCATTAAACCAGATTATCATCACGATTTGTCTGAATTTTACCAGTTAAAGACAAATCAGAATACAGTCCTTAATGAAATTGAAGTCCAAGAACAAAATCGAACATCATTCCACATTAAGATGGGATATAATTCTATTCACGGTTATTATATAGAAGCGACTAAAGCTCAATTACGGGAGGCGGGAGAAGACGCGATTCCTTCTGATTATACTCGAAGACAAACACTCGTAAGTGCAGAGCGATTTATCACACCTAGACTGAAAGAGATTGAAGATAAAATTTCGAACTTGGATGAAAAGATTATAGATCTTGAATACACTCTCTTTTGCAACGTACGTGATGAGATATCCGAAAAACTTGCTCAAGTGTACTTATTTTCCGATTTATTAGCCGAATTGGATGTTTTAACATGTTTTGCTGCGACTGCTTTAAAAAATAAGTACTGTCAACCTCAAATCATTGACGATTCCACGCTTATCATTGAAGATGGACGTCATGCTGTTGTCGAATATTTACAACAGGATACTGGATTTGTACCAAATTCTGTTCAACTAGAGAAAAATGAGCTCCATATTATTACAGGACCGAATATGTCAGGTAAATCAACATTAATTCGCCAAGTAGCTCTGATGGTTTTAATGGCTCAGACTGGATCCTGGGTTCCGGCTAAATCATTCAAATTTGGTATTATTGATAAAATTTTTACCCGAGTGGGGGCCTTCGATCGTCTAGCATTTGGTCAATCGACTTTTATGTTGGAAATGCTTGAAACTGCCCATATTTTACATAATGCAACAAAAAAATCCTTAGTAATTTTAGATGAGGTAGGTCGAGGGACAAGTACCTATGATGGCTTATCTCTGGCTTGGGCAATCGCAGAACACATCGTTATTAACATTAAATGCAAAACACTGTTTGCTACTCATTATCATCAACTTAGTGAGCTAATAGATCTTTCATCTCATATTAAAAATTACCATTTGACAGCCAAAGAACGTAATGGTGAGCTTATGTTGTTATATAAATTACAACAGGGAGCTACGGATCATTCTTTTGGAATTAGTGTTGCCAAAATGGCGGGAGTGCCCCAAAGTATTGTATTACATGCTCAGAAAAAACTTCTAGAGCTAGAATCAATTTCTAGTACTGAATCAATGAAAAAGGGGGAAGGAGAGAGAAGAGGACGACCAAGACAACTGTCATTAGCCGAGGCATTTTCTCAAAACATCGATAAAAGTAAACATGAAGAAAAATTGAAGAATCTCAAATTCACAATCCTGGCCTTTCTTAAAAATTATACAGCTATCGATGTTAATTATAAAACTCCAATAGAAGCGTTAGAACAGCTAGAGGAGCTAGTTGAGGAGTTAAAGAAGTTGGAACTACAAATCTCGGAGTATTAGGAAAATGTCAAGAATTCAAATCCTTAATTCGTTTGTTATCAGCAAAATCGCTGCTGGAGAAGTAATTGAACGTCCTGCGTCAGTTGTTAAAGAATTAATAGAAAATGCAATTGATGCTAAGGCCACAGAGATTTCCATCAATATAAAGGAAGGAGGTAAAGATCTGATTGAGATCCGTGATAATGGAAAGGGTATTCCAGCGGATGAGTTACCTCTTGCAATAAAACGGCATTCTACCAGTAAAATTGCTTCTGAGGATGATCTAGCAAGTATTAATACCATGGGATTCCGTGGTGAGGCATTATATTCTATTGCATCAGTGTCTCGATTTACTATGATAAGTCGAAGAAGCGAAGATGAATTAGCGGCAGTTTTAAATGTCACAGGAAATGTAAATGAAGTAAATATCTCCGAAGATACACTAGCTGTTCCAGGAACTTTTATTCGGGTTAGAGACATCTTCTTTAACTTCATTGTGAGGCGAAAATTTCTAAAAAGGGCGGCCGTTGAACAAAACTATATTTATGATAGTGTATCCGAATATGCAGTGGCTCATCCAGAAATTTCATTTATTCTCAAATCAAACGATAAAGAAATTTTGCGAACTTCAAGATCAGAGGATTATATCATTCCCATTCAAAAGGTATTCGGCTCAGATCTAGTGAAGAGTTTGCTAAATTTGGGAGTAGTAGGACGGGGTAATATTTCTCTTATGGGATACATTAGTAAACCTGGGAATCACAAACGAAATAGAAAATTTCAGTTTTTCTATCTCAATGGAAGAAGAATTTTTTCTAAAATTATTCAAAGGGCCCTAGAGGAGGGATATGGTACTTATTTAATGAAAGGCGAATTTCCCTGCGCATTTCTCTACCTTGAGATAGATCCAGAAGAGTTTGATGTAAATATTCATCCCCAGAAACGTGAGGTTTTATTCTATGACGAGAAAATGCTCCAGACCACACTCAGTGGAGCAATTAAGCATTGCCTTAAGACTAGTGATCTAGTTCCACATCTTACCCCTTCCTCTGTTAAAAAGAGACAAAGACAATTAAATTTACCAAAAAGTGATACAAGATCATCTCGAACCCCTGTTAAGGATCATCCAGTACGATTGAATACAAAATCGCTTCCCTCTGAGCTAGGTTTCAGTGATCAAGCTATATTGAATAAAGTGTCTGTTGATGTTATAACCAAAGTTGATACTTTAGATTTAATTGGAGCAGATTTGAAATATCGAGGTCCTTTGGGAAAAGAATTCATCATTTTAGAGGATGTTACTACTAATGATCTAGTTATTCTTGATTTTCATGCAGCTCATGAAAGAGTTAACCTCGAACGATTAATAAATCTTAATAATTTAGGTAAGGTATCTATCCAAACCTTTTTACAACCTTTTAAAATTTCTAGGCGATCAGTAGATGACCAACTACTTCCTCTGCTTACAAAACTGGGTTTTGATATTAGGGTTCCTAAAAATATAGATAATATGGTAGAAATTCATGGGGTTCCCAAAATACTCGCAAAATCTGATATTGAATCATTTTTTGAACTTCTTTCAACTAGAGTTGACGCATCGATATATCAAGATGAAATCACAAAAATACTGAGTGTGATAGCCTGTCATACTTCGTATCGGTCTGGCGATCAACTATCCTTTCGACAAACTCGAGAATTGCTCTCTCGATTAGCAGAGACCGAAAATCCTAATATTTGTGCTCATGGACGGCCCACCTACTTTAGAATTACACATCAAGAGATGTTGAAACAAGCTCGACGCGTTTAATCATGATTTTCAAAGTAAATCAGGAAAAAGCCCTGAAGAATCAATTTGAAGTTCTGTTAAATGTACCTGTCTATCATTAACTAGTTTCATAATTTGAATGACATTTTTCTTTGTTGATTTCTGAAAAAAGAGATGATTTTCAAAATATCTCGTCATAAGAGTGGATCTAAGAGGATGAATTCTGTTATCAAAACCACGCCCTTCATTTGTTATAAATATGGGAAAATTAAGGCGTTGGGATAGTGATTGAATAATTGCTAAAATATAAGATTCAAGATGATTCTCCTGTTCTGGATTAATCCTATGGAAAATATCGTCAATAAGAAGTATAGTATCTTGTGTAATCCCCTTAATTTCCAAATCATCAAGAATTAATACCTCTTCCTTCAATGATTTAGGTTGAAAGACAATAAGTTTGGACAAAAGATTTTCTATTGGCTTTAATTTAACATAAGGAAAATTTCCACTCGCATCCACTAAAAAAATTTGTTTTACCCCCTCTTTAAGCTTTTGACAGATGATTTGAACTAAAAAAGCGGTTTTATAGGTACCAGACACCCCGAAAATATGAATAACCTTATTTTTTGCCTGAAAAATAGGGATTAATTCACTATTCATACCTGGGACAACTCTAGGTGGATTATTGAGTACCTAATATCACGAAATCTACACCAAATAAATTATTATAAGGCTTTAAGATCAAAGACACTTATCAATATCGGATGTAATATTTTGGCTGTTATAGCAGTTAAAACAAAGAATATGCGGTTTTACTACAAATTATTAAGGTTAAGCCAGAATACATCTCTTAGATTGAAATTTTTTTCAGAAGATCAACCGATACCTATGAAACACTTCGATTTAATCATAACGACTAACGAAGATGTCCAAGAGCATAAAAATAATGGTGTGCTTCGTCTTAGTTATGATGATCTTGGTATGGAGACAATCCCCAATATCATTGGACTTATAGCTCGAAATCACTCTTCTCGGTTTCAAAAAATGCTTATTGGTATTGATCCAGGTGAGAAAATAGGTGTTGCTGCAATCTGTGATGGAATGATATTATCTGCAAAAACAATTTCGCTTAAGAATTTGATTAATGTCATACAAGGATTTCTTCTAACCTTTCCATCAGAAGCCATAATCATACGGATTGGGGATAAACCCTTATCAATGTCCAACGTAATATTCAATAGAATATTTCAAGCATTCCAGAAAGTTCCTAATATTCGTCTAGAAATCGTTAATGAAGCCGCATCCAATATCAAAACCACTCCCTCTCAGCAAAAATATAGTCTTGATGAAAAAGCTGCGATTACAATTGGGTTCAGAGAGGGTCAACCGATTACTCATATGGTAAGAAATGAAATTCCTCCTGGACGTGTGAAAGAAATTCAAAATAGGAGTCGGGAATTGTCAGGTAATCTCACATTGGACTCCGAACTAGCTAAACGAGTAGCAATTGGGAAAATTTCAATTGAGGATGCTTTAAAAGTTAAAGCAAAAGGTATCAATAACAAAGAAGAGAATTAATCTAATATGAGGAAACTAATTTGACAACTAGAGGACTATATGTTGGACGGTTCAGCCCATTTCATCTCGGTCATCTTAAAACGATTAAAACTATACTGGAAGAAGTTGATGAGTTAATCATTGTAATAGGGAGTGCTCAGCAATCTCATACCACGGCAGATCCCTTTACTGCAGGAGAACGGATTTTAATGATTCATTACTCTCTGAAAACAGGGAAAATTCCTCTTGAGAATATCTTCTGCATCCCAGTCTATGATATTTTTCGTAATCCTATTTGGGTGAGTCATGTACAGAGTTTTACCCCTCCATTTTCTGTAGTTTTCACAAATAACAGCCTAATTAGACGCCTTTTTGTTGAAGCTGGATATCAAGTAAGATCATCCAAACTTGTTAAAAGATCCTCCTACAAAGGGTCAAACATTAGGCAATTAATGATAGAGGGTGCAAAATGGGAGCATTTAGTACCTCTTAGCGTCCAAAAAGTAATCGCTGATATCGATGGACTAAAGCGACTACAGGAAATAAAACAAACAACCGACTAAAACACGAACTGATTATTATCCTCTTCAAAATAAAGGTGTTAACTATGCCTTCTACGAATCCCTTCAGGGCAATAAAACCTATTCCTTTTGCAGATGAGTTGTTTACACGGTCACATAATAATGTTATGAAAACTTCAATACGTGGAACTTCTACATCTTCTAAAGCTGTACCTCTAATTCGTAAAGCTAGGAAAAAAGAAGCTGCAAGGATAGAGCTTCTCTCTAGGGAATTACGAGAGAAATTATTCCAAATTGTTGAAGAGTTTCCAACTCTCCAAGATGGGCATATTCCTGATTTCTATATTGAAATCCTAGACATCAGTTTTAGCATTGATAAAATTCGTCAAACACTTGGATCATTATCAGGTTCTGCAGATATAATCTGGAAGATTAAGCGGGAATATTTAGGAACAGTTTGGCACGCTAGCTCAATATTAGCGACAAAGGATTTACGTAGAGCCGCATTTGGACGGATGGAATCTGTAATTAGAAAGCTTAAGGCTCGTCTTGAGTTTTTAGAGTCGGTTCGGAAAGAAATGAGGTTAATGCCTGGAATTGACTTCGAGCAACCGACTTTTTGTATAGCTGGTTATCCTAACGTCGGAAAAAGCTCTCTAGTAAATGGAGTAACTTCAGCAACTCCTGAAATTGGTGCTTATCCATTTACTACCAAAGAAGCAACTGTAGGTCACTTGGAAATCCCTGTGTATGCCTCTTCCTCCCATACTAAACCTCTTACACATATTCCTTGTCAAATTGTGGATACCCCTGGAATCCTCGATCGGACATTCGATGAACGAAATGAAATCGAATTGCGTGCATTAGCAGCACTAAAAACTTTGGCGGCAGCTATTGTTTTCATCTTCGACTTTACCCAACAAGAAGCAATCAATGCTCAACTAAACCTCTATCATCAAATCATCAGTGAATTTTCTGAGGTACCACTCCTTCTTCTATTCGGTAAAGCAGATTTACTTGATCAAGAGGAAAAAGATAAGTTAAAAGTGTTTGTAAAAGAAAATTTTTCTAAAGATTCGTTTAATCTCGTAACGATGAATGATCCATCCAGTATACATTCTCTTCTTGCGGATTTCTTTAAAACGAACCAAAAACGGATCACTACAATCATGGACCAGCAAAATGTTTTAGTAGAGGATTAATAATGCCTCGATATGCTCTAATATTAGGGTATATTCCAGATATCACTTATAGCGGATTTAACCATCAGCTTCATGATCCAGCAAATATGTTTACCCTTGTCTGTAGGGCTTTAAATAAAGCACGACTCGTTCAATATGAGGATAATGTTACATTTGCGAGCAGAACAGATCGAGGGGTAGGGGCATTAAATCAGGTGATCGCTTTTGACTCAGTTAATTCTCCAATAGTACCAGAAATCAATTCCTATTTACCCTCTGGAATACAGGTACTTGGCCAAACAAGTGTTTCACACAGCTTCAATCCAAGAAAAGATGCCTTACTTCGAACCTATTCATATTTTCTTGTGATTGATGATGACTTTAACCTGAAACAACTTAAAAATTCTTTTAATACCCTTAGAGGAACTCATAATTTTCAAAATTTTGCAAAAACTGACTCCAAGAATCCGAAAAATCCTACAAAAACTATCACTGAGACTTCACTCATCCATTTTGATCATGGCATCCTTCAGCTTAGAATATCCTCTCAATCATTTCTCTGGCAACAAGTACGTAGAATAGTTGGTCATTTGATAGAGGTTGCTACAACAGAATTAGATATGTCTGAAACACTTACATTACTAAATGATCAAACGATTAGGAATAAACCTCCCTCTGCTCCACCTGAAGGATTAATCCTTGAAAAAATTGAGTATAAGGATTTCTCATTTACTGTTAATGAGAAAAGCCTCAACTCCTTTCAAAAAATACTGTCTGATAATGTTAAACATTATCGAGGACAACTTGCAGTCACCAAGTATCTTTTTGATTCTCTCTCAAAGTATTGAGTTTCTCTTTTCAAAATTCTTTAAGTTCCTGTTTTCCAGCTTCCTAGATATTTCTCCTGTTCCTTGGTCAAAATATCCAGCTGAATTCCTAAAGCCTCACATTTAAGGAGAGCAACATTATTATCGATATCTGGGGGGATCTCTATAACTTTCCCACCGAAAGATTCAATATTTTGCTTATTTTTGACAATATATTCGCTCGCTAAAGCCTGTAAAGAGAAACTTAAGTCCATTACCTCTGAAGGATGGCCTTCTGCCGCTGCTAAATTAATCAATCGGCCTTCACCTAGTAAGTTTATCCTTCTATTATCAGGCATAACAAATTGTTCCACAAAGGGTCGAATTTGAACTTTCTTCTCTGAAAGGTTTTCTAAGTCAGGTATATTAATCTCCACATTAAAATGTCCCGAATTTGCAATGAGACATTCATCTTTCATTACTTCGAAGTGCTCTTTTCTTAAGACATCTCGATTTCCTGTCGTGGTTACTATGATATCTGCAATTTTACTTGCCTCTAACATAGACATAACTTCCATTCCTTCCATGACTGCCTGTAAAGCAGCATGGGGCTCAATCTCAGTGATTATCACTCTACGTGCTCCCATTCCCTTTGCTCTCATCGCTACTCCTTTTCCACAATGGCCATAGCCTGCCACTACAAAGACTTTAGAGGCAATTAAATCCGCTGTTGCCCGAAGGATCCCATCCATCGTTGATTGGCCTGTCCCGTAGACATTGTCGTAAAGATTTTTACAGGGTGAAGAATTAGTTGCCATAATGGGGTATAAGAGTGCTCCATCCTTTGCCATGGCTTCGAGACGAATAATTCCTGTTGTTGTCTCTTCAGCTCCACCCCAAACTTCATCAATAATATCTTTTGACTCACCAATGACCTGTTTGACAATTTCTATCTCTGAATCTGTTTCTCCCCGTTTCAGCTTGTGTAAAATACTCACTAAGTCAGCTCCGTCATCAATCGTAATATGAGGGCGAGCAGCAATGACATGGCCTATTGATCGGTAATATCCCTCTGTATCCATAAATTTCCACGCATATACATGTACTCCTTTCTCCACTAAGGCAGCAGGGATTTCATCCTGTGTGGAAAGTGGATTGGAGGCACATAGATAAACCTCTGCCCCTCCGGCAAGCCATGCTTCACAAAGCTGCGAGGTTTCTTTTGTAACATGGAGACACGCACCAATTCTTACCCCTTTCAGAGGTTTTTCTTTCGTAAATCGTTTTTTAATTAGTTTCAGGACAGGCATTCGGCTTTCCGCCCAGTCCATAGTTTTTTTACCAGCTTCAGCTAAAGAAGCATCTCTTATCTCATAATTTTTTCCTTTTTCTGTTTGAATTCCCATCTGTGAAACCTTCAACAAACGTGTATTTATTTCGATTTTTTTGTAACTATAAGGTAAATGGATCCAAATATTGTGTAGAGTAACGAAATAAATAGGATCATGCTAAGTGTGAGGATATTTGGAAAGAATACATAACTAATGACTACGAGTCCAGCAAATATGATTAATGACGTGTCAGATAATTGTCCCCGCTTAGGTGAAGGGTATTTTACAATCTCTGTCATGAGGAGTCCAGTAATTAGAGTAAAAATAGTCAACATCATTCCGTCTTGTGCAAAAAACCATGTGGCATCTTGAAACGTGGATAATGTGGCACTTGTTCCTATCAGTAGTGCTGCTGCAGGAGAAGGAAGGCCTTCATAATAAATAGAGGTAGGGTTGGTTGCAAAACGAATTAATCTCATCCATCCACTTAGGGTATAAAATCCAGCTATCACCAAGGGGATTAGACCAATGATACCCTGTATATTCGTACCTACGAGATTGGTTTGGAGAATCATTATTCCAGGTAAGATTGCGAAGGTAATCACATCACTTATTGAATCCGCATACACTCCAAATTCGGATGTTGTTGGCGCTCGTTTTGCCATGAATCCATCAAGAAAATCAAATATTGCTCCAAGAATTAATAGTTGCAAAGGAACATAAGGTAACGTTTCAGGATAATAGATTGTAGCCATTATCCCAATGATTCCTGCAAGGGCATTTGAAGCAGTGAAAATGTGAGCAGTTAATGTGTACTTATTGAGATGAGCCATCTTGGAATCTACCCTCCCTGATACTCAGCTAGGAGACTAATTCCTGCTTTAGTTTTATCATTCTTCTGTACAAGAATTTTATACTTATCTTTTGGAAAATGAAGATCAACCTCACTTCCATATCGAATCATCCCCATTCGCCTTCCTTGTTCAACTTTCTCCTCTTCCTTTCCGTAAATAATACACCGTCGGGCAATCATCCCAACAATTTGAACGATTTGAAAGGTCCCAATTTCATTTCTCAACTCCACCGTTTGTTTTGAATTCTCATCTGTTCCACGCCGTAAAAAAGAAAGAAAAGGCCAATGTTTTCCACTTAGAATAGATATTTTGGTTATTGTACCTGAGACTGGCCAACGGTTTACATGAGCATCGAATAGGGACATACGTATCCTAATAATCCCCTCTTCAGGTAAGATCTCATATATTTTACCATCAGCAGGCGCTATTAGATTATTTGAATTTTTTGAAATGTCTCTCGACGGATCACGAAAAAAATAGAGATGGCCTGCTAATAACAGCACATTAGCTGGGATTAAAAAGACTATCCAATAATATAACAGAGAATAGAAGAATAAAATTGGAATGAGGGTTGTTAGTGCTAAGGTGATCTGTGCGTGTCCTTTCGCAAGAGCGAACATGTCCTAGTCAAACCCCAAGATATCAGGTTCCATTTTTTCTTGAATATAGTTTTTGCATGTGTCACGGATTGTGTTAAATTCTTCATCAAATGCCCATTTCAATTTTGCTATATCATTTAACACGGATAAAGAAGTCATCTTCTCAAGAGGAACGCCAGCGTTGTAGTTATCACGTATCTTATAATAAAATTGCATAATTAGCTTTAATATTTCGTATTGCTTCTCTAGAGGACAGAAGGAATCATCAGAATAAGCATTTTGCTGGAGAAAGTCTTCTCGAATCATTTTTGCAGATAATAGGACAATCTTCTCTGAATCAGGTAGAGCATCAGGCCCAATTAATTGCACAATTTCTTGAAGTTCTTTTTCCTTTTGTAATAAGGTCATTGCTTCTTCACGTAGCTGTATGAAGTCTTTTGCAACATTACCTTGGTACCATTTTGACAGAGAATCAATGTATAAGCTATAACTTTCTAACCAAGAAATTGCAGGAAAGTGTCTTGACCTAGCTAAAGGATAGCTTAAAGCCCAGAACACTCGTACAGTTTTTAGAGTATTCTGCGTAACAGGTTCTGAGAAATCACCACCACCAGGAGAAATAGCCCCAATAGCGGAAATACTAGCAGTATGACCAGAGAGAGTCTCTGTTCTTCCTGCACGCTCGTAAAATTCAGCAATTCGTGATGCTAAATACGCAGGATATCCTTCTTCTCCAGGCATTTCCTCTAATCGACCGGATATTTCTCTCAATGCTTCGGCCCACCTACTGGTGGAATCTGCCATTAATGCAACATCAAGACCCATATCTCGATAGTATTCTGCAAGAGTAATTCCCAAATAGACAGAGGCTTCACGTGCGGCAACGGGCATATTAGAAGTATTTGCAATAAGAACAGTACGTTGCATGAGTTTTTCACCAGTTCTTGGATCCTCTAATGATGGAAACTCCTTTAATACTTCGGCCATTTCATTTCCACGCTCACCACAACCAACATATACAACAACTGTGGCATCAGACCATTTTGCTAACTGATGTTGAGAAACCGTTTTTCCTGTACCAAATCCTCCAGGAATAGCAGCTACTCCACCTTTGGCAATGGGAAAGAAGGTATCAAAGATACGTTGTCCTGTAATTAGTGGGATTGTTGCTTCAAGTTTTCGTACTACAGGTCTTGCTCGTCTAACGGGCCATAATTGCTTCATAGTTAACGGTATAGAACTCCCATTCACTTTGACCTTCCCAATTTCATCTATAATCGTATAATTACCCCGTTCAGCTAGATCTGAAAGGGTACCTTGCTTAATATTAGGTGGAACCATAATCTTATGGGTGACAACATTAGATTCCTTTACTTCCCCAATATGAGTTCCTCCAGAAACTTTAGCACCATTTTCAAGAAGAGGAATGAAGTCCCATTTTTTCTGTTCATCTAAAGGAGTGGTCGAGATACCTCGAGTAATGAAATTGCCAGCTATAACTTCTAATGCTGGTAACGGTCTTTGAATGCCATCATAAATCTTCGTTAGTAACCCAGGACCAAGTTCTGCACTCAAAGGATTACCCGTAGAGAAAGCTTGTTCACGTGGTTTTAATCCAGTTGTTTCTTCATAAACCTGAACGGTAGAGATATGATTAGTTCCAGTTCGATTAATTCGAATAATTTCACCTATTAACTGTTCTTCACCAACTTTAACAATCTCATACAGTTTGGCGTTAGTCAACCCATTAATTTCCACTACAGGGCCAGAAATCTTGGTAATTTTTCCTACTTGAGCATTTGGTGACATAATCAAACCTTCTTGTGGAATTGTTTAACAATCCTTAGTCTAACCGATCACAATTTATGTGTCTTAAGATTTTTTTTCTTCGACTTGATGTGGTTCTTTTGCCTTTAATAGATTAATTTCAAACCACCTCAAAAGGAAAAACCTATTTGAATTTTCATTCTAGGATGGAAAAAATAATTTTTTATTACTAATTAATGTTTGATGAAGTTTATCAAGTATTCCATGAAAAAAATGGGGTTAGAATTCAATCGCACCAATTAAGAATGATTATTAGATCCTCTAAGGAAACAATTATATTTAATTCCAACAATTTTTGCTTGATAATAGAACTTAACGTTTATGAAGGAGTAGTAGAGTTTGTCACTTAATTTTGAAGATCTCACCCCAGATGCCATTATTCAATTGGTAGAGCAATTTAAGTCTGAAAATAGACTATCTATGTTGCAAGAAGAACATGAGATCCTACTTGTTAAATCAGAGATCGAAGGAATCAGTAAACAAGCTGAAATTGAGAAATTAGAAACAGAAATATCCTCAATAAAAAGACAAAACAGTGAAACAAGCAGTAAAGCAAATCTCTTGATGGAAAATTTTAGAAGTCAGACCATTCTTAAGGAAAGATTAGAAAAACTTGAACAAAAGCGGAATACTATACAGTTGGAGGTTTATCAAGCACTAAAGGATGAGTATCTAACTGAGCTCAATAAATTAACTGAAAATTTGGGTGTGTTTATGAAAAAATTAGAAATTGCTAGACAACAAACCCAACCATTGATCCAGGTTTTGAATTTTCAAATTGAAGAATTAGCTGTGAGGAAAGAAGTGGAAGATCTCTCTGAAGATGATTTTAATGCACGAAATACAGAATTGAAAGCAGATTTAGAAAACAAGATGAATTATTTATCAGCCTTGGATTTTATTCTTAAGCAGGTGAAGACTTAAATGTCCATTTCGTTTACTAAACGATTGGACGCTGCTAAAAAACTTGTTAAACAAAATTCTGTAAAAAAATACGTAATTGATGGCAATAGTGAGCGTTGGGTTGTCGTTGGGACTTCACGTGATTATTTAAACTTAACTAACCCGATTTGGTGTAGATGTTATGCGTTTCAGAGAGGTCTTTACAAAGATCCTTTCTTTCAGTGCAAACATAGTCTTGCAGTTAAAATAGCGATTAATGAAAACAGCTACGATAACTTAAAAATAACGAACGAAGAATTTGATCCACTCCGAACAGAGTGGTTGGTTTAGGCACAATTAAAGAACAAACTATAAGTGTTCCTCATTATTAGTTATTAGATTCGTAAGAATCATCAAAATAAAATCAAAAATTGCTTTTAGATCCATTCGAACCTCATTATTATATCCTGCAGCTCCATCATGACCTCCCCCACTTCCTCCAAACTCCTTAAGGAGAAGAGGGATGATATCTCTTCCTAGGGAAATGTCTGTTGCTTTTACAAAATCTGATTCCGCCCGAAAACTTATTCGTGTAGAATCCGTATGTCTTCCTACTACTACTGCTAGATCTCCTCCAAGGAAAATTAATGATCTAGCTGCAGCAGCTTCAAATGAACTGACGTGAGAAAGTAATATTTGAAATTTTCCGATTTCTACTCTTTTCATTCGTTGCGTAGCTTTGATACATGCAATCCGTTCAACAAGTGGCCTTTTAGATGTAAAGAGAGGCAATATTTCCTTATAGGTTTCAGGATAGTCTCGAATTAAATACGAAATATTGTCAAATAACTCGCTATTCACATACAGAAAGCGTCTGGTATCAAAAATCATTCCTGCAAGAAGAGCTTTTACACTCTCTACATTTAGAGGAATCTTTCCTATTCGATAGAGTTGTGTAATGATTTCTGAAGTCGAAGTAACTTTCTGAGATCTCATATCAAATAGTAACTGTGTATTTACTTCCTGTTTTATATGATGATCAATAATAATAATCTTCCTTGATACTTGGTCGAGTTCACTCGGGATAGATGGATTATCAAGGAGGATGAGTGTTGTATGTGAATCACCCTCCGAGACCAGAGGTAGTTCATAATCAAGATGAAGGAGTAGATTTCTACTAAGGCGACTAAGGTCAGGTTTGTAGACAGATACTTTTATCCGTGGATTTATGTACCGTATCATATGGATCAACGCTATCGCTGATCCAACAGCATCAGGATCGGCCTGATCATGCATGGCAATCATTATTGGGCTATTATACTTCCTTAACCAAGAAAGAAGCCCTTGCATTGTACTGTGATCGGCCAATTCTATTCCTTCTCTATTGGTTCGCCAATTAATGATTCAATTTCGGCATGTAATGCCCAAACTCTTTGAATAATTGGATGGAGTTCGTCTAAATGCTGGGAATACCGCTTTATGACTTGATTGGTACTTAAAATATCTTTTTTCTTTGAAATATTGTCTGCATAAGCAACTATCTTCTCCTCTAATGATTTGGGGAGAAAATCCTTCATTGGTAAATCGAATTCTGAAGTTTCCTCTTTCGAAATACCAGCAAATATGTGATTCTCTACAATACTTATCATTCTTTCTGGTAATCCTTCTTTTTTTAAGAGTTTTGCACCAATTATTCCATGATCGAGTTTATGTGATCGTGATCTTCCAATATCATGAAGCATAGCTCCAGCTAAAATCAGATTACAATCTATAGAATGATTTTTGGATTTCAAGATTTTAGTAATTCTCATTGCTGTTTGTGTCGTAAGAAATAAGTGTGTGATTACTCTGTTAGGAACTGAATATTGAAATAAAAGCTGCAAACATTGTGAATAAGTAGGAATAGCTTTCAGTAGCTTTCATCTCAATCATAAATTAAAGTGAATAGATAGGGACGGAGGGATTTTCATGAGAAAGCATTCTGCTTATCTTATTTTGAACCCCCGGCCTCTTGGTCCCGAACCAAGAATCATTTGGTCAAAGTATTTAGATAAAATACGATTAAAACCAATCTAGACCACGTCCCTTTTTTAATTCACTGACCAATTATAGGTTAATGAGTTTACCTTGTTTCAGTCTAAAGTTCTTAAGGATTTAAATTTTTCTGG
Organism: Candidatus Hodarchaeota archaeon; assembly: GCA_016839785.1. Taxonomy (GTDB): domain Archaea; phylum Asgardarchaeota; class Heimdallarchaeia; order Hodarchaeales; family Hodarchaeaceae; genus Hodarchaeum. The sequence goes on from JAEOTQ010000041.1 coordinate 16,498, forward strand.
TGTCAGATCATTTAAATCTCAGAGAAGTTCTCATTGGAAGGAAAATAAATCTTCCCAACTCAAAAAGAAGATCTAGCTACTACTTGAGTAAAGCTTTGCATCTAAAAAGGAATACATTAAGAAATTATAAGTAATGTTGGAAATCTATAGATCTTCATAGGTTTCGTCGATTTCAGTTGGTTCTTCATCTTCTTCTGTAGTTATCTCAGCCATCGCAGTTTTGACCTGCATAACGAAACCCAAATATTTCTCTAATAATTTCTCAACTTGATCATCAGTTAAGCGATCTCTCGTTACAGCTTTTACGTCAGTAACAGTTTTTGGATTTAAGTTAACAAGCTGAACAGCAATCAATCTTGAAAGTTCAAATTCAGATTGTAACATTTCCAAGACTTCTTCAGAATACGCAGCTTCTCTTGAAAGATTTTCTGCATGTTGAGCGGTCACCCGTTGAACATAATTAATCCCCGATTCTTCCCTCATCTGAAGGAATTCATATACTTGCCCTAATGGGATGGGTTTTTCTTCTTTAACCTTTCGTACCAATTTTATAGATCTCCAAAAACGGTTTTCTTGTTATACTAAGATCAGTACTGGGCCTTCAAGTGCTCTGGGCGTGTTATGATTTTTTTAAAGCTTTTTCCATCTGTAACACGTACGACATATGCTTGACCACGTTTTTCTAAGACAATTCCTGTTTTGCCATGAAATCTTCTATGTGGACGACTTTTTTGGACGCTAGGTTCGATAACAATATTAACCTTAGAATTTATTTCATACTCCGCTAAAGTACGGGATAGAGATGGCAAACCTCTTTTTCGTGGATGTTTTGAAAAGATTCTTCGTGTGCGAAAGTTAGTACCCTTTGATTTTCTGACCATCTTGGTATGCCCCAAATTTTCCGAGCATTCCTATGCAATTAACTTACATTGAAGTACTCTTATAGGCTTTAAAGACTAAAGGAAGGAGTTTCACAAGACTATTTTTGACTTTCTAATATATCTGGGATTAACGTGATTAAGAATTACAAGAATCTAAATCCATTTAAACATGAAGTAAGAAGGAAATTCTGGAATAAACCAGAAATGGTGATAATTTCTGAATATAAATTTATTTTTCAAAGACAGAATCAATGGTTCATCGATTTTTGGATTAGATAGGATCTGTACTCTTAAATACTTCAATAACATCTAATTCTTTTACTACTGCAGGGACTCCCAATTTTTCAGAAAAATTCGGCTGAGTTCGTCCTTGGTCTCCACTAATCAGTTCTTTTACATATAATCCTCCCTCACAAACTAGATATACGGTGAGTTCGTCCTTAGCTACGTTTTCTATCGTAAAGGAAGAAACTTTACGTGTTCTAATTTTATCCGCTCTTCGATGTGCAACCCTAATTGGTGTTCGTTGTTGGATCAGTGAATTGGTAAATTCCTCAGACACTCTCTCAAGAAGTGAATGATCATCTGGTAAGGATTTTTCTAAAGATACTACTGCTCTATAAGCTTTTGCATTTCTACTGGAACGAGTTTTAATTTCCCGAACTTTAGTCCTAGTAGTTAACCCTTCAATCGTAACCTCAACCTTACCTTTTGAGTTTTCAGCAATCTGTTTAGTTATAGTAGAAAAGTCGAGATTTCTGATCTTAGGTTCAGAAATTTCAATTACGAATGGTCTTCCTGTCCCTAACATACGGGCATCGATATCTTCTCTTCCCGAACCATGAAATTTACTTGAAATTCCTTTTGCTGCTTCAAAAAATGGTGTAGTAGTGTACTCTTCAACTGATTCTTGGTACATTTTCCCTGTAAAGTTACAATGATTACATCCCACCCCTCGACATTTTCGACAGAACCATTTTGATTGAGGAATACCTCGTTCTAACTTCTTATATCTCCCTAGGATGAAAAGAGGATTACTCTTAATATCAATTTCGTTATGAATTAAATCGAAAGTAAAGACAATATCAGGCGCCTTAAAATCAACGGTAGCTTCAGGAATTAATATGGAAAGAATTTTCCCAAGCTCACGGTTAAAATCAGATTTAATAGATTCCCCATATTCAAGATTAAATGTACTACGAATAATATCTTCACTATCAATTACGTTGGGAGGAAATTGAGAGCCAACCAAAAAAGTAGAAAATTCGTACTCACTTACTAGATCACATGCTTCCCTAGCTAGGATTTCTAGAAAAGGAATGGAGAGAAAATCTTGACAAATTGTACAGGGTAGAGAATTTGCCTCTGCTTCGGGGAAATAACGACGAACTGATTGTTCTCCTACCAAAAAATCTTTTGACATAAGAGATGAAATAGTTTCACGGTCAGTTTTAGCTTGACGATGGCTGATTTCCCATTCCATTGCAAGAAATATCTTTAAAGCAGATCCACGTTCTGCATTCGATAACCCAGTTAACAAATTACCGAATTGTCTACCTAAGCATGAATTACAGACATGATGTTTCTCAATAAACGGTAAGACTGTAGTGAACAGATATGATTCCATTTTAATAACCCTTCTTCCTATTCCAAGGAAATCCATTTTCCGTGAAATTTCCTCAAGTACAAAGGCTTGAAAGTCCAGTTTCGTGACGTTTCAACTAATCAAGCCCTGTGAAAAAGAGCAATTATTTCTTTCGAGTTTTTACCCAGCTTCCGAAGAATATATTGCATCTAACTATCCTAAGTCTTATTGAACCTAGAATGTCCAGGGTGGTTACCAAATATGACTAGGAATTTTATAATTATATCCAATACTGTGGATACTTCAAAACCTCTTTCCATTAATTCATTAACAAGTTATGGTAGATTGGATGTACTATGTAGATGTATATCAACGGCTTTTTTCCTTTCAAATGGGTTTCGTAAAGATGTTCTATTATATATCTATTTTACACTTGACAAGAGCATTTTACAAATTGATGGGTCAACTGTACGAGGGATTAATCCTGACGAGCGCGCAATAGCTGGAATCCTGAAGCGTGTTTTTCAGGGTCTTCCGTTCCTAGGGATTCGTTTTTATACTGGAAATCTCGAAGAATTACTCGTTAATTATAAGCCAGTCATGTTAGATATCCATGGAGAGGGAAATCCAAGAAATATTACTACTAGTCAATCCTTTCTTATAGGCGATCATTTGGGATATCCAATAGAGCATACTAATTTATTTTCCAAGTTAAAAAAAATATCTCTGGGGGCAAATGAGTATTTAAGTTCGCAAACTATCACAGTTCTTAATTATATACTCGATCAAGACTAAGCCAGTTTAATGAAGACAAATCTTATTCCTTTTGATAGGTAGTCAATATTAATCAGTAGTATAATAAACCAAAAAGGATATTTGTAATATTCACAAACATCTGAAATAAGAGGTACACAACTTGCTTGATTCTCTAGGATCGTCATTGCGCAAAACGATTATGAAAATTCGTGGCGCCCCAATCGTTGATGAAAAATTAATAAATGAGCTAATGAAAGATCTAGAAAATGCATTATTGAGTGCAGATGTGAATTTAGATCTTGCTTTGAATATGTGTGATGAAGTACGCAATAAAGCTCTGAAAGACAATATTCCTATGGGATTAAGTCGACGTGATTATACATTAAAAGTCATCTATGATGAATTAACTAATCTCCTTGGAAAAAAACATGAGCCCCTACGTTTAAATCCCAATGAAAAATCGGTATTGCTACTTATAGGAATCCAGGGATCTGGAAAAACAACAGCGATTGGCAAATTAGCTAATTATTTTCAAAAACGAGGATTTAAAATCGGGGTCATTGGTAGTGATACATTCCGCCCCGGAGCTCTGGCGCAACTTCAACAGAATTTAGCACCAATCAACGTTGAAGTATATGGAGATGAAAAAGAGAAAAAAGCCACTAATGTCATAAAGAAAGGATTAAAGCATTTTGAGGACAAGAAAAACGTCAATCTCATCTTAATTGATACAACGGGACGACATAAAGAGGAAAAAGCCTTATTAAAAGAGATGCAATCCATAGCCAAAGTTTCAAATCCATCTGAGATCATACTCGTTGTCGATGCTACTATTGGTCAACAGGCCCAAGCTCAAGCGGATGCATTCAACCGTGCCACACCTTTAGGATCAATTATTTTAACTAAATTAGATGGATCAGCAAAAGGAGGAGGAGCAGTATCCGCTGTATCAGTTACTGGAGCGGTAATTCGCTTCTACGGAGATGGAGAAACAATTCAGGATCTGGAAGAGTTTAATCCTACTCGTTTTGTGGGTTCACTTCTAGGTATGGGTGATTTGGAAGGATTAGTTACCAGGGTAAACGAAGCTTTTGATGAAGAAGATACTGCAGAAATACGAGAAGCGTTCAAAAAAGGAAAAATTACGTTAAGGCATTTTCAAAAACAAATGGAGACAGCTAATAAGCAATCTTCCATCGGAAAATTGGTTTCTAAAATTCCTGGCGTTAGCAGTATGATGGGTCAACAATCAGATGTGGAGGAAGAAAGTCAAAAAGGTATGAAAAGATTTCTTGCGATATGTGGCTCAATGACAGATGAAGAACTCGATGATGCTCGAATAATAAAAGGAAAACGTATACAACGAATTGCTCGAGGGTCGGGTACTTCACCTCAAGAAGTAAAACAGTTATTAAAACAATTTAATCTAATGACAAAACAATTCAAAACCATGAGAAAAATGCGTGGACGACGTGGAGGAGCACCTGGTGGACTTCCCCCAGGTTTTGAAGGATTAATGTAATATTCTCAACAGCTACGTTTCCGAGAATTAATTGGGATACGGGCGCAGAGGGATTTGAACCCCCGGCCAACAGGTTTCTTTTGAATAGAATTAACTAAACATTAAAAGCCTGTCGCTCTACCTGGCTGAGCTATGCGCCCAGAAGATTATGGCGCCCCGATCGGGATTTGAACCCGAGTCGGATGGGATCTGCTGACTGTCAGACTTGACAAGTCTTTGACAGCCATCAATGCTAGACCAA
>JAEOTQ010000236.1 GCA_016839785.1 Candidatus Hodarchaeota archaeon
ATTCCAGGAAGAGGGATATACACAGGAGTTGCTAGAACCAATGTATCAATTTCTCTGAGCTTTGGATATGTCGATTCCATATCATCTTTTATGAAGCACCTACCAATAGTGTCATACCAGCATTTAAAGCAACCAGTACACGGAAGGATTTTCTGTCTTTTTGGATAGAACAGCTCAACTTTTGCTCCAGCTTTTTTCATTCCTTCAACAAGAGGTTTGAGTACAAAGGCCGTATTTCCGTTTTCAGTTCTTGCACTCCCATTGACAATCATTACTTTGGACATTACGTATTTCCTTCTATTTTTAAATAACAAATTGATTATTAGCTTAATAGCGCCTATATTATCTACTTATATTTGTTTTGACTAACTCGGAAGTTTGATATAATTGAGGATCCTGATTCGAAAATTATATATATGAGATACAGTATGTATCACATACAGCATATTCGTAATACAGTATTGTAGGTGATTCATTTTGATCAGTAATATTAAGGGATCTGACTCAACTGCGTTAATAGAATCCAAATCTCATCGTAAATTTCTCGAAAACTTTGAGAGCGATCTATTACGTGGGATAGGGAAAGTTTGCGTGTTAAAAATCATAAAAAATCATGGAAAAGAAGGGGTATATGGGTGGCAACTCCTAAAGGATTTTAAAGACCTAACAAATGATAAGTTGATAATCAAAGAAGGTACTCTTTATCCTTTACTAAGAAATCTTGAAAAATGGGAATCTAAGGGTAATAGACTATCTTTAATCAAATCTTATAGAGTAGTTGAAAAAGATCGTCCCAGAAAGTACTATCATCTTACAGAAGAGGGAGAAAAAATTCTTTCTCACTTAGAGGGTTTCTTTCTCAAACTACTTGAGGCAATTTCAGGTATAAATGATTTTCAAATCATCCTGAAGGAGGAAAAATATATTTTTTGCCAAAACTGTAAAACAAGAATAGAATATTCAGACAGTGATATTCAATTCTGCGAAATATGTGGATTTAAACTAATTCATGAAGATCAGGAGAATAAAAAATGACAACTGAAAATGAAAAACTAGTAAATAATTTCCTTGAGGAAATTAAGAAAAACCTACCAGAATGGCTTAAAAGTAATGAAACTAAAGTAGAAGACATTTTGTTAGAAATTAACTCACATCTTTGGGATAGTGCCCAAGAAATAGCAGGGTCCGATGATCCTGATCGAAATAGTATACAAGAAGCTATAAATCGACTAGGGAATCCAAAAGAAATAGCGAAAAGTTACAAAAATCGTGGGACTCCTAAATATTTTGTATCAGAGGAATTATGGCCGATTTATACCCAAGTGATTGGTTTTATTGTTGCGATCATATTTACTGTGATTGTTATTACTCAAGTAGTATTGATTGAACCAAATAATCTTCTTCAAGCTCTTACGAATGGGTTAACTCTTTCTTTCTCAAGTGTCAGTATCTTTATAGTTATAGTTACAGCCATTTTCGTTGGTCTATCACATGAAGGGTATTTCCCAAAGGATTTGGGAGCAAAAGATGAGGCTAAGGAATCAAAGACTAACTTCTATAAACCTAATGAATTTCTCTTTAATGGTCTTTTTGGGGTTCTCTTTGGTTTATTACTAATTGTCATGCCCCTTGATATGATAAATCTGTTCAGGATCATTGTGAATTGGATCATTGGATTCCTTGGTGGTACTTTAATGGTTTTCAATTCCGCAAGTATATCGCTTGAATTACAGACTTTATTAACAATTGTAGGCATCTTTGCTGTAATTACTGGTGTCACTAATCTACTAAAAATAACTAAAGATATTAGATTTCATCTTACTATGAATGTTATTCTGATGATCACAGGAATTGTAGATCTTGGGATTAGCTTCTATATTGTCGCAAATCTGCACTTGCTCTCCGAAGTTCTACCAATTGCCGAGAATATATTACTATTCCTGTGTGTGATAGGAATTATTGGAGCAATCGTTGAGATTTTTAAGACAATTTCAACAAATATCAAACTTTATGGATTCCTTGAGGAGAAAAAAATCTCCTCAACCGCTTAAGTATCTGGAGACATAAGGAATGAAGGCAGTTACTTATTCAAAATACGGTCCACCTGATGTTCTACAATTAAAAGAGGTTTCCAACCCTACTCCTAAGGAAAATGAAATCCTGATTAGAAATCATGCGACAACGGTGACTTTATTCGACTGTTGGATGCGAAGTAACACATCTCCTCCTGGGTTCGGACTCATAATGCGTATAGCGAATGGTATCAGAAAACCAAAGCAACCTATACTAGGCACTGAGCTAGCTGGAGAGATTATATACGTAGGTAAAGACGTTACTTTATTGAAGAAAGGTGACCAAGTTTATGGGTTTACTGGGGATTTAGGTGCATATGTCGAGTATATGTGTTTGCCTGAGGACGGGATGGTATCACTAAAACCAACCAATATGACCTATGAAGAAGCCGCTGCTGTTCCACAAGGGGCATTAACCGCCTTGTATTTCTTAAGGAAAGGAAATATACAGAAGGGTCAAAAAATTCTCATCTTTGGCGCTTCTGGAGGAGTGGGTACTTTTGCCGTACAGATTGCCAAAAATATATACGAATGTGAAGTTACAGGGGTATGTAGTACCTCGAAGATAGAGTTAGTACAATCCTTGGGAGTCGACAAAACCATTGATTATACTAAAGAAGACTTTACCAAAAACGGGGAGGTTTATGATATTATACTCGACACAATAGGTAAAAGCAACATACGACGAAGTAAAAGAGTACTAAAGGAAAATGGGTTTTATCTTTTTACAACCTTTGGATTGCCAAAGCTTTTTGGAATATTGTGGCTTAAAGTGACAAGCAGCAAGAAGACATTTTTTGGGCTCTTAGAAGAGAGAACAGAAGATCTGATCTTCCTCAAAGAGCGAATCGAAGAGGGGAAGCTATCGTCGGTCATTGATAGATGTTATCCAATGGAACAGATTGCTGAAGCTCATAGATATGTCGAAACAGGACAGAAAAAGGGTCAGGTAGTCATCAATATAGTACAAGAGGATTAAGAAATGAAAGTTAGTAAACCAAGAATGGCTTTTAAATTTTCAAAGATGTTTTTCTGGAGAATTATAAAAAGAAAATGGTACATGCCTGGTGTGCCTGAAATTAACGTGGATCAGTTAGCAGAGCGACTGAAATCTAATGACCCTCCATTAATACTTGATCTTCGAGACAGAGCAGATTTTGAGGGTATGGGAGACTCTAAATATGACAAACATGGACATATTCAAGACGCTAAATGGATTCCCATTATGGAACTTCCATCTCTGTTCGATGAAATTCCTAAAGACAGAGAAATCGTCACTATTTGTCCAGGTGGGGGAATGTCCTTAGTTGCAGCTGAACTAATGATCAATGCGGGATTTATAGATGCTAAGAGTTTAAAAGGTGGTATATGGGAATGGGCTAAACATGGACATCCCCTTATTAAAGGAATCGAAACAACAGAATCCTCTTCTGAAGAAATTGAACTTAGTAGAGATAAAACCAGGAGTGAAATAATCGAAGGAGCGCAATCTAAGGAATATCTTGGTGAAATAGACGATACCGTAGACGCACGTGATCTACTTTGCCCGAGACCTGTCTTGATGTCCAAGAAAGCGTTGAATAAATTGGAAGTTGGGCAGGTATTGGAAATTTTAACTACTGATCCAGGTAGTTGTAGAGATATTCCTGCTTGGACTCATGTCACTAGTCAGGAGCTCTTAAGCTATGAGGAACGTGGTTCTAAAAGTTTCCGTTTTCTTGTAAAAAAACTGCACTAAATTCTAAATGAAGGTTATGAGATGTAACAAGAGGAACGAGATAAACCTATTCTCAAGATTAACACTATTTAGTGAATGATATGGAAAAGGAAGCTAAAATGATAGATATATGTATCACGATTTGTCAGAAGAAATGAGACCATTTCTTTTAGAGTTACCCTCTCCTTTATTTTGATTCTCATGAATATTGGTGTATTTCGTATATAAGTACTGAAAATTGATCACTGAAGTAAACCTCAAAAATGAACTAGCGAAATTAAATTTCCTCCGGAGTTACCATCATGAAAGAAGCTTTTCTCGTAATTAATCCTGTTGCTGCTGGAGGACGTGTTAAAACGCTTTGGGAGAAAAAAATTAAGCCATTAGTCGACGAAACCGCGTTAGAATATGATTTTGAATTCACTTCTTCCCCTCATCAAGCAATTGAAATTGCTAGAAGCCGTGTTAATGAGGGATACAAGGTTATTTGTTCATTAGGAGGGGATGGAACAGCAAATGAGGTAATAAATGGGATTTTGAAGGCTGACAAGCCTGGAATTTTCTCTGCTATTCCTGTTGGAACTGGGAGTGATGTTCCTACTACTTATGGGATACCTGAAAATGATTTAGAAGCAGCTGTGCAATGCTTAGTGAACGGTCAAAATAAAACCTTTGATGTAGGTTACTGTGAAACAGCTGATCGGTACTTCGCTGGAGTAGCTTCTATGGGCTTTGATGCACAAGTAACTCAAGTTGCTGATCGGACCCATAAAGGATCTAAAAGATTTTTAGGAGTAAGAAGTTATCAATTAGCTTTTGCCAGAACACTGACAAGATTGAAGCATTATAATCTGTTAATTAGGATTGATGGAGACCAAACAATCGCAGGCAAAAGAATGTTACTCGCTATAGGCAATGGAAAACGTTACGGGGCTGGAATGCATATCTGTCCTGATGCAGAAGTAACAGATGGCAAATTTACTGTAACTTCCGTGCAGAGAATGAGTCGAATTACTCTCCTGCGATTTTTCCCTACAGTGTATGAGGGTGATCATCTCACACATAAAAGTGTTGAGACGTTTGAGGGGGAATCAATTCATGTGGATTCTACCAAAAAAAAGAAATGTTTATATCAGGTAGATGGTGAAATCTTGGGATATCTCCCGGAGACTTTTGTAACAAAACCGAACCTCTTAACTGTACGTGTTCCAGATCCATGGATTTCTTATTCTGAAATTTGGGAAGGTAAATTGAGAGACGAGAAAGGATTCACTGATCCATTCACTGGGAATAAACTTCTTTTAGCTAAACTCCTTTATCTTAACCCCATTTCGAATTATAAAAGAGGACTTGACTGGAGTCAGTCCAAAGAGGAAGTAAATGCAGAAAAGCAGTCAAAAGATGAAGTTAAAAGTATTAATGAAGAAAATTATTTGTATATGAAGGAAAAACATTTTTCGAAACGAGTGATATTTTTCTTGCTTAGAACTTTTTTCCAAACTCTCAGTTTATCAGTTGCATTTACAGCTCCAATAGTTTTTCCATGGTTTTTTGATATCGTTTTTCCAAATCTACTAGCTCTAATTCCCCAAGAAATTGGTGCTTTTGTTCAGGAAGTAATTGATACCATACAATCTTTTTTTGTACTACCTTCTTGGGTAGAATCTATAATTAGGTTCTTTATGGATCTATCTGCAATCTTTAATCCCTTTCTTGTCTTTTCATTAATAATGATTTTCTTCAAACAGGTTGGAGCGCTCGCTGAGGAGGAATATCATGATCCATTCAGCTCTGTAAATGGAACACCAACATCTACTGGTTATTTTTTGGATTCTATTAGAAGGAAGTTTAGTTTCGATTTTTCCTCCGCTACTCTGATCTTACTCATCGTTTCTAGTTGTGTATCTTTCTTTTTAGTAATTAGAAGGGCCAGAGGAATTTTATTTGAAGTGATGACAACTAAAGAAGAAATAAGGCACCGTGCAAATGTTAGAAAGGTTTTCCTGAAATACTGCAAAGAGGGAACCTATACAGAAATTGATTATACCAAAAATCGACTCTCTGAATCAAAAAAGACAAAAACTTTTGCTAATCTAGTGAAATATGGACCAATGGTTTCGTTAATTATCCCTGCAATACTCGCAATACTATTTATTCTGCTTTAATCAAACAAAAGAAAACAATCTCAGATGATAATGATGGATAATAAAGGTAATGCAAAAAATAAAATGAAAGCGATTGTCAATGAAAGATATGGACCACCCGAGGGTCTAAAATTAAAAGAAGTAGATGCACCTACTCCGAAAGATAAAGAAATACAGATTCGAATACATGCGACGACAGTAGGTTTCGGAGATATTGCCGCACGAGATTTTACATATCGGATATTCCATATGCCTGCGCCTTTATATCCCCTGATGAAATTTGTGTTTGGTATCAGAAAACCCAAAAAAACTATTCTGGGAACCGAATTTTCAGGAACCGTTGAGGCTCTAGGGGCCAACGTAACTCTATTTAAGGAAGGAGATGATGTTTTTGGATATGTTGGTCAGAAAATGGGCTGTTATGCGGAATACATGTGTATGTCTGAAGATGGCTCGGTTACGCTAAAACCAACCAATATGACGCATGCAGAAGCCGCTGCCATTCCTTATGGGGGAATCATAGCAGGTGAAATACTTAGAAAAATGAATATTCAACCAAGACAAAAAATCCTTATCATTGGCGCTTCTGGAGGGATCGGTTCGGCTGCTGTCCAGCTTGCCAAGCACCACTATGATGCAGAAGTGACCGGGGTGTGTGGTACCCCGAGATTGGAATTTGTGAAGTCGCTAGGAGCTGATAAGGTAATAGACTATACAAAAGAGGATTTCACACAAAGCGGTGAGACGTACGATATTATTTTTGACATATTGAACAAGAGTTCGTTTGGTCGTTGTAAAAATTCGCTCGTGAAGAATGGCCGCTATATTTTAGCCAGCTTTGGAATGAAACATGTTTTTCAAATGCTATGGACCAAATTGATAGGGAGTAAAAAAGTAATATGCTCGATGGCAATGAAAGAGGATATACATCCTGTTAAAGAGCTTGCGGAAATAGGAACGTTAAAAGCGGTCATAGACAAAAGCTTTCTCTTGGAACAGGCCGCTGAGGCTCACAAGTATGTTGAGGAAGGGCGGAAAAAGGGCCATGTTGTAATCACTTTAGACCATCTGTAGATTAAAGGTGACAAAATGGAAAATACCGATACTAAGGAATCGATTGTAGAAAGGATAAAAAGCTCATTATCTAGGTCGGTTGAGGAAGACTGTCTGGCTTTTGGGTAAAGGCGTAAACATACCCGAATAAAATCATAGAGAAAATATAGGAGGATTCCTATTGAGTATCGAAAAGAGCTTGTCTAGTTTTTTCTTTCTGTCTATATTGGGCTTAAACTTTGCAAAGATGGCACTTGGTGAGAATTGTTTAACAATTGAATTTACCTTCAAATTTAATTATTTATATGAAATTATTAGGGTGGAATAGAATTGGAAATCAACAAGCTAAAGATTTTATTGATTGTGTTTTCTTTTCATCATAATAATACTGAGAAAATTGCTAATGTCTTCGCCAAAGTGCTTAATGCAAAAATAAAGAAGCCCCAGCAAATAAACCCTGAAGAACTTCAAGAGTATAGGCTAATAGGCTTTGGCTCGGGGATCTATGATGAAAAACACCATAAAATTCTACTTAAACTTGCTGATAAACTACCACATGTCACCAATAGGAAGGCATTCCTTTTCTCAACTAGTGGAGTTACAAACGAAGGAGAAATTGCTAAAGCTCATTCACATCTTCGGGAAAAGTTGCATTCAAAAGGTTACGTAATTCTTGATGAATTTAACTGTGCGGGATTTAACACGAATAGCTTTTTGCGATTCTTTGGTGGAATGAATAAAGGTAGGCCTAATGCTAAAGACCTCAAACAGGCAGAAGAGTTTGCCCAGAACCTGAAACAGACCCTGTAAGCTAAGATATTAAAAAATTTAAAAATGGTACGATGAAATTCAATTCACCTATGTAGAAAAAAAGGAAGAGAATAATGAGAATTTCCCTATATCTAGATTTAATCTGTAGATAAGAATTCCAACGCTTTTTCTTTGATTTTCTCCATAGTTTTTGAATCAACTGCTACTTCTGAGTACTCTAGTAACAAGCTTAGTTTTCCAGCACAAGTGACTGCGCCCAAGTTAAAATTAATGGTAGTTAATGGAAATGCACCACCAGGACTCATAATTAATCGATCTAATTCTAATGTTCCGTAAGTTCTTGGAAAATTCATCCGTGTGAGATTTGTTACTGCTGTACCTAAAGAAGGTTTATCTAAAGAGTCAATATTTCCTCTTTTAAGGACAGAGGTGACCACGTCATCTTGTTTACTGAACGTAGAAAGTTTTTCATATCGTGAAGAATCTGATGGGACAAGCCCACCCACCATTTTGAAACCAAGAGATTCCATAATAGATGGTTCAAGATAACACCATGTTAATGGTTCTTTAAAGAGATTTTTGTTAGTATAGAGTGGTTTCAATTTCTCATGGAGTTTCCGTCCATTCTCCCAAAAACTAATTTTTTTGTTATATTTAAATTTTAGAGAGATTCCACCAGCAAAATAGCCCATAGATTCCCCAGCAGGCTTTGGAAGCCGTTTTCTCAGGTCACCCGCGATGATCATACTTGAATGATTGGATTTATCCCCTTGAATAAGGTATTGAGCACCTGTAAACGCGGCAGCTAGCGCTGTATTTACAGTAACACCCTCCTTTCTACAACGATCCACCAATGCTGAAGTTTGAGCCTCAGATAACTCCACTGAAATCATTTGATGGTTAAAATTCGTCCAATAGGCCTCATTCAAATTCTCATAATCTTCTTGATCGAAAAAAGTCGGATTTTTTAACCATTTTTTACCCATTCGATTAACAAAATATTTGACAATACGATTAATGGAAACGTCTTGAGGTAAATTATCTTTATACATTGGGACTGGATCAGGTAAGATTTCCACTTCTTTAGTTGGATCTCCTAGATGGGACATCATATCTCTTGCAAGATATGCTAATGACATTCCGTCACATATGATATGATGACATATAATTAGTAATTCAGAGACAGCTTGAGATTGTATTAATATAAATCGGATAGCTGGTCGTTCCTCAAACTCAAAAGGTTTTTTACGTTCCTCTTTTAACACTTCAATCCATTGTCCGTCTGCTTTTCGAGGTATGATAGTTATTGGAATTTCTTTCACTCCATCCATCGTAAACCAAGGATTATGATCAGCATCTTCCTGAATTCGGACTCTTAGAGGTAGATGTCTTTGTTGAACTTTGGAAACAGCATTAGTTATCATAGTCTCTGTGATATTTCCTTTTATCCGAGCTACCATTGTAACGATACCATAAGGGGATCGTGTAAATATACGTTCTAAAGGACTAACCCTTCTTTCAAATTTTATAAGTTGTTTTGTTTCTGACATTTGTTACAAGACCTTTTTTACACATTTGTAAACCTGAATCTTTTTTTCTACATGATTCTAGTTGGTCAAGTACCAAAAAATTCCTGTGTTTATATATATTTTCGTTCCGACACAAAAATTCAGAAAATTCAGCTAACTATATAAAGCTGTTAAAATAGAGCTAACTGTATTATTTGGTAACAAAATGAGAGGACATTAAGTTTCTATCGTTTGAAATATTCATAATGAATTGCCAATTTTCATTTATAAACAAAAATTCAACCATTTACTCGATTAGGATAGTTGATTCAGATATGTGAATATCATGAGCCTTGATGAGATAAAAAGAGAATTCATTCACTTTATGGAAGAGAAACACAGTGGATTTCTTTTTCCAAGGAAATATTTCGGTTGCATGATGGCAGTATTCATTGAACAGGAACCTATAACTCAAGATCGAATCGAAGAATTGACGGATTATTCTAAAACCACAATTTCCCAGATGTTAAAACTATTACAAGTGAATTTTCCGTTAAAAACCCATAAAAAATCAGGTATTAGAAAAAAATACTATACAATTGATGCAACACCGCGAGAATTTATGCTTAGAGTTCTCACGAGCATTATCGATTTATATAAAGATAGAGTAGATTTCTTCCCCCTGCTCATCGAGGAAATTAGACCATATACTCAGAAACATCCTAAGTTCAAGAGATTTATACAGTTTTTAGAAAATTATTACCATTTTTCTACTCTCTATATGCAGCTCTTAGCGGAGACCTCCCAAGAATTACGAGAATTGGTGAATACGGGACAGATTAATGCCTCAGAGCTATCTAACTATAATATTTTAAGTTCACCAGAATATCAAAGAGAAATACAGATTCTCTTGGCCCCCCCAACAGAATCTGAACGCTTTCTTGCTCAACAAATTAAAGAACCAAGCTTAGCAAAGCAATATGTTCAATTCAGACAGAAATTCTTCCAAAAGTTTCGAGAAAATCTCACTTATTCAGGATCCCAGCAATCCATTGCACGAGCGATTATTGGTACAGAATTATTACTCGAACAACGGCCTCTCACACAAGAGGAGATAGAACGAGCTACAAACTTTCAGCGTAGCACAATATCAGACACCCTCAAACTCTTATTGAAAATGCAGATGATAGGGGTAGTAAAAAGACCTGGAGATCGAAAAAAATACTATGAAATAGTCCAATCATGGGATGCACGGACGATTAGACGATTTAGAATAAATATCATCTACGCGAAGGAGATGAAGGACAAAATGAGTGAGTGGAAAGAAAAGGTTGAAACAGAAACATTAGATAAGGGAAACTCCTCGTTATCTCGCTTTTTAGAAGATATTCATCATACTTATGTCCAATTTGAAAATTATTTCAGATTACTTGAGGTGAAATATCTAAATATTCGGTTAAAAGGTTGAAAACAAATAATCAACAAACTGATAGTTGATAGATTATTATGTTTCTGCCACAATAACAAACTATTTATCTAAAATTGCTCTAAAAGCCGATATTAGGATTCTAAAAATGCTATCGAAGTAGATATTTGGGGATAAAAATTTGAAAACCAATCGTCGCTTAATATTGTCAGTAATAATTGTTGGTCTTGTTTTATTTACCTTTAATACTTATTTTTCTTCCTTTTCTACGGATTTAAAATTTGTTAAAAACGATAAACATGAAATATCAGATGTTACTGAACAAGCTGGGAATTTACGAGAATCTAGAACAGGAGCTGAGGGCCTCACTAATTACTCACTAGATTTGGTTTTAGATTCAACAAGTCATTATCTCTCTGGAACGTTGATATTAGATTATGTCAATCAGGAAGATATTACGATGGATAAACTGTATTTTCATCTATTCCCGAATGCCTCAGTGAATGAAGATGTTCCTGGGTATTTACTTGTTAACGCAGTTAAGATAAAAGACCAAACGCAGGATCTAGATTTTACTTTTGGAAACCAATTGCTTAATCTCACTCTTCCTCAACCCTTACTTCCGAATGAGGAATTTTCTCTTTGGATGGATTTTGAAACAGCCATTACCAGTAACGAGTCTTTTCGACTGAACTATAAAGATGATCCTGAGATGGGATTGGTGTATGCTTTATGTAATTATTATCCAATATTGGCCGTATTTGATGATGATGGTTGGAACCTAGAACCCCAGTATTTTATTGGTGATCCCTTCTACTCTGATGTAGCAAATTATTTTGTCAATTTAACTGTACCCTCTGATTTCAAAGTTGCCTCCTCAGGAGAATTAATGGGACAAAGTCTAGAAGTTTCTAACCAGATAGAATATAAATATGAGTTAATAAAAGCGCGTGATTTTAGCTTTGCGATCAGTCCTGACTATATTTTGGAAAGTGGAGTATTTAATTCAATTCCAGTTAATGTTTACTATTTGCCTCGTGATGCAGGAAATTGGTCGAATTTTGCTCTCAATGTAGCTTTATATTCATTAGATTTATTCACAGATCTGTACGGGCCTTATCCTTACAATTCATTTGCGATTGCCACCACTTTTGGCAATTATGGTGGAATGGAATGGCCAGGAATCGTATATATTCAATCTGGCTATGAGTGGTTTGAGACTGGTATTGCTCATGAGATAGCACATCAATGGTTTTATGCTGTTGTAGGAAATGATCAAATTGATGAGGGCTTTGTGGATGAAGGAATAGTCTGTTATAGTCATTGGTATTATTTTGAAGAACGATATGAATATACTGAAGCATTTTCTGATGCACATCTATGGAGAACGGCAGAAACTAGTAATGATACTCAGTACCCTGAGGGATTAGTAATAAATCGGTCAATAAACTATATAATTGAAAATGATTTAGACTCAGGTTATTATTGGGAGGCTGCATATCATAAAACACCCTCCGTCCTTCACATGTTACGAACCTATATTGGTGATGAAAATTTCTTTAATGGTCTCAAGAGATTTTATTCACAGTACAGTTTCCGAATTGCTACCTTCAATAACCTGATTGAAAGTTTTAATTATTATATCAATATAGATTGGTTTTTACCATGGTTCAATGAAGGTTTTATTCCTGAAATTGAAGTTGTTTCAGCTCAACTTGAAAATATTGCGGTAAGTGGGTATAATTTATCTATCACCTTAAAACAAACTGGAAATTCAGTATACTCGACAAAAGTCCCTTTTATCATCTCGCTGAGTAGCGGAGCAGATACTGTTGTTTGGGTTTGGAGTAATACCTCAATAGCTAGTTCATCCCATATTCTTTTGGACAAAAAACCGTTGTCTCTAACAGCTGATTTATCTAGTGGATATTTGTATTCACTTAACCTTCTAGAAATGGATCCATTTTCTATTTCCGATAATAGACATGAATCGAGTAAAACTGATGATACAGATACCTCTGCATCTTGGTTAATAGTTACACCAGTAATTATAACCCTAGTACTAATTGTCATTGGCACTAAACGCAGAAAAATATGAGAGTATGGAGGAAGGGCGAATCAAGTCTATTCTTTGAAAGAAATTCGACTATCTTATGTGAAGTAATTAAGACTTATAAATGAGGTAAATTCGAAATTACAGGTCGTTTAAATCGCTGTGAGGACAAAATATGGAGTTAAAGGACGCTGAATCTCTCTTAGATGGTGGAACTACCAGTCTAAAAGTAGTAGAAAGAGGCAAATCCAAATTTATTACTATTGATTACTCGCTGCCAATGGATGGAAGACCTCGTTACGTCTATTTAGGAAAAACTCTCTTTTCAAGAGGTAAACAACTTGAAATAAATTCAGAGGAAGAAAAGCAAATTGCTTTTTGGGTGAAGGATCAATTAATTTCTTTATTTGGGGAATATCAGCTGGAAGAGTTTCTTGCTGGAAGAGCCCCAAACTTAACAAGGGAAGGAAAATGGCTTTTTGCTTTAAATTTTTATCGAATTCTATCGTTAGAGCGAGAATATTTTGAATAGAGGAAATTGCGTTTTTTGAGTGGATAGGCTGAAATATTCTTGACAGAAAGGGTCACCAAATGACCCAGCCAAATTCTCAGTTGGAAAATTCAAAACAAACGATTGATAGCCACCACCACTTCTTTACGAAAGACAGTGTGACAGCTTTTAATCGAATGATTCCACCTGAAAGTTATCAAGATAATCCTAAATTTCAACAATTTCTTGAAGAGCTTCCCACTACCGAAGAAAGAGCCAAACTAACCGTTGTTGAAATGGAAAAATCATCGGTGGATAAAATCCTACTTATGTCTTTTAGCGGAGATTTTGAGACGGTTTATCGTGCTCGCGAAATGTACCCTGATAAATTCCTAGCCCTAATTCCATTTGTTGATCCTCGTTATGATCCTCCTGAAATAATAGGTGACTATAAGAAAAAGGGAGCAGTATCTGTAAAGTTTTATCCTGGATCTTGGGGAAATAATTTTAACTTCAATGATCCGCGAATATTTCCTTATTTAGAAAAATG
This sequence comes from Candidatus Hodarchaeota archaeon, assembly GCA_016839785.1. GTDB lineage: Archaea > Asgardarchaeota > Heimdallarchaeia > Hodarchaeales > Hodarchaeaceae > Hodarchaeum. The sequence continues at coordinate 13,785 of JAEOTQ010000236.1, forward strand.
TCTCGAATTAGAACTTGTTCCAATGGTCCACTTTGGTGTAATGAAAGGAGGCCCTGTGAATCTAAATGCCTGGCCGGCAAATCCTTTAGAACTACGCCCTTGGCTTCAAAATCCCAAATTAGTTGATCAGAAGTATATAATCGCCCATTTTGGCGCAGGATATCTTCGAGAAGTATTTCTTATGGCGTATTCACATCAAAAGCGGCTATACGTAGATACTAGTGGATCTAATGATTGGATAATATGGTCACCTTTTCCTAACTTAACCCAAGTATTTGAAAAGAGTATTCACGCTTTATCTTCCCAGCATATACTCTTTGGAACAGACTCTGGTCGATTAACTATGCGACACGATGTGGCTTTACGTCAGAAGGGTATTTTAGAAGATTTAGTGACAAGGAGAGTAATCTCTGATGAAGATCGATGGGATATTCTTGGGAATAATACTCAACGATTACTCCTATCTTGAATCTTCATTCGGTTTTAAGCCAATCTCGTAGAGCAACTTTAACAGAACGACGCATTTCTGCAGCATAATCAGAACCAGTCTTTCTTAAGTACACATGTTGTCCGATATTCTGTGCACCTTTCAAGAAATTGTTACTTTTAATTTTATATTGATCTACTAACACTTTTTCGAACTCTTGACTACTTTTGGGATCATAAGTATCTTTAAAATAAACAAAATCTTTAGGAAATCGATTAGTTGTTTTTCTTGAAGAAATCTCCCTTTTAGAGTAACCGAAACATAAGAGAGTGATAGGAAATACCCATTTTGGTAAGTTAAACATTTCACGATGGATTTCTATATTTTCCATAATATCTCCTATGTAACAGGATCCAATACCTAGTGCTTCAGCTCCTATAACTGCATTCTCAGCTGCAATTAATGCATCACAGCACGCTAATAACAGATCAGATTCTTGGGGAGTCATATACTCTTCATTATGACTTTTACAATATTCAGGAACCCCCGAGTACTGAAATAAACTATACCATCTTTGCAAATCTGCTAAAAATAAAAGGACAAAAGGTGCTTTGGCAATAAATGGTTGATTGTCACATGTTTGAACCAATCTCTCCTTTTTTTCCTGATCAGCCACTTCAATCATAGAATAATGCATCATATTTCCTGCAGTTGGGGCACGCATAGCACTATGGACAATTAATTCTTTATCCTTCGATGAAAGAAGTTGAGGACTATAAGTTCGTAAAGATTTTCGATTTTCAATAATTTTTAATGTTTCATTCATAATTAAACGTGAAAGAATTAGTGTTTTAATTTTTTGTTTATTGAAAAGACCTTGATCCTAGTCCTATGCAAATTGAGTCATTAATATGAAAATTAAGAACACTAGAAAGATGAACAAAATGAAAATTACAATGGGTAAAATTTCCTTTTCACGTTGTTTGATTTCACGCCAGCATTCTTCGCAAAAAATCTAAGGAACAAAGATTGAGGGGAGAATGAAAATACCTCGCTTCTTTACTGGGCCTATAATTACATTTTTACGGTGGGAACATTTATTCAAAGGTGTTACTTCCATTTTTTTAGTTTTGTATAATGGAAACCGAGAGTATAATATGTTCAATCATTCCCGAACCTCCTGAATAAACTGCTTTTGTCGTCTAAATTCGAGATATGACTTAGATCAAAAAGGTAGATATTGTAGAAGAATCGAACCAAGGGGTAATAGGAGACCTGATAGAGCACTAAGCTTACCACCATAAGTTCGAACATAAAACATTAAATCGCGTGTGACGTCAACTGACAATGTTTCGGCGAATATACTACCCCGCTCTTTCTCGGAGATTGATAGGTGAAATAAATGAGTCGAAAAATCCCTTCGCTCAACTGTAAACCAAGTGGCATCTCCGATCTGCAAAATTTGTGTTAGTAAACCTAAAATGTCTTGTGAGCCACCAGAAATAAAATCAAGTTTATGATTTTCAATTTGAATTTCCTGTGCTTCATCTAATGGTACTGAAATGTTTAGATCTTCCATAAAATGCTTTTGTGGTCCGCTTACTTTGAAATCTACCATCCTTTTCCTATCTCGGTAACGTGAAACATCCTTATTCAGAGCGAACATCAAAAATCGAAAGGGATTTTCATTCCCAACTACCTTCTCTGGAGCCGCTACATTCACCCATATATCTTGATTATCAAGAAAATCTTCTAAATTATCAGTGAGTTCAATAATCAACCTATCGATAGTCATAAAAACTTCAGGTATTCGTGATAATAATTGATCGAATATATCTGTAAGGATAGTAAAGGTTATCGCTGATTTTCCCCCCGAGCTAAATTCAGTATATTTCCTTTCGTCAATTACTTCAATCATTTCGGATTTAAAGCTTTCAGAAGGTAGAAGTATGGGCATTCTCTTTTTTATGTAGAATAGTAAAAGTATCTTTTCTCGAGCGCGCTCTACGCGTGTAACAGAATCGAATCCATATTCGAATGCTGGATTTAAGGATGAGCGAATGGTTTCAGTCCACTCATCAAAACGCATTTTGGTAATAGGATCTAAAAATGCTAAAACGGCATCGGTAAGGAGATTATCAAGGATAAGAGGGGTTTGACGTGGGTAATAATATTTTAGAAAGGCACCTACTTCAAAACTAGGCTTTTCTGGAATTTTCAAAAGAAGAAGAATTCCAATCGCAATGAGTACAAGACCTATTGCACTAAAAATCAAGATGGGTCTAAGAAATGCTCCTTCGAGAGCAGAAAAATCTTGTCCAGTAAGATCAATGACGAGTTTATTGATACCATCATTTTCTTGCAAGAAAGGTATAACCATAACAACCGTTAACATTAGTACCCAAGAAATAAATATTACACCCGCTATTATAGCAGAGTTTAATAGAACTTGTTTAGTAAAAGCAGTAACAGAACTGAAACCTTCTAGACTGTCCACTGGAAATCCTTCTTCTGCTTTCTTCTGAGTCTCTACTTTAAAGCTCCTACTAACAAGAAGTCCATTAATTAAATATGTTAAAGAATTTCCGAATAAAAGAGTCCATAATACTCCTGCTATTTTCATTTCACCAGCAGTAGGAAGAAAATTCCCTGAAATCATGCTCACTAAGATTAAAACCGGGAGCAATACCATGAGAAATGGTCCAATTTTTCTGCAATACGTGTTCAGTATACTATTAACGCTCATAAAAAACCCAAACATCTAATTTGATGTTAGGATTGGGATTAATTAAGATTAAAAAAACAATCCATTCAGTTTTTCAACTTAGTTAATTTGTCCTTAATGTGAATTATGATCCTTGTCCATAAGATTCTTCCTTATTTACAGTAGTTAATCGATTTTTAGGTTTAGTATTTCTTTACCTATTTGAAACATTTCTTCTCTTTACATTTTCCATTTTTGTGTGGAAGTTGTATTTACCGTATACATAAGCCATATATAGACTTATAGTCGAAAGCTGAAATAGTGAGAATTACCTGTGTCAATCGATTCACTCCTTCCTAAATGGACCACTGAGTTTAAAAAGGGTTATTCTAAGCCATTAATTCTGTTTACTCTTTCTAAAGTGGAAAAAAGTTACGCTTATCTCCTAACAAAAAAGATTCTTGAGCTAACTAAAGGTGAAATATCCATTGCTGGGTCGAATATCTATCCAATGCTTTCTAAACTTGAAAGGGATAATTTGATTACTAGCCAACTCGATGAGTCTGAGAGAAAATTCTATACACTCACGCAGAAAGGTACGGACTTTCTTAAGAATCTAGAAACTGAGATTCAAAAATTCAATTCCATTATGCTCGAGATAATAAATCCAAATCAAAGTCACGGAGACATGTAAGAAAATGACAAAGAAGTATTCAGATCCTATTGATGGGTACATTTGGGAGGTAGGGAATTTATTACCCTATCCAGAGGAAATTAAAAGACCCGTTCTTGAAGATTTGAAAAAAGACGTTCAGGATGCAATGGGAGAAGATAAAAGACCGCCCGCTGTTGTCTTTGGATCCCCTGTTGACGTTGCCAAGAATGTAAGTTTGGCACAATCTTGGGGTATCACATCTGCTAGTTGGTCAAAGCGTATGGTAGCATCAGTGATAGATTCTACTATTATAGGCTTTTTATTTGCCATAGCTATATTTATTAGGTTTGCTCTTCTCGGATTCGACATCGATAAAGTTGCTATACCATTCCATAATATGGAAATGGATTTTGGGTTTCTATTCATTAGCCTCCCAATTTTTGGATTTATGGTAGGCTATTTTATAATTTTAGAGCAAACATATTCGACTACCCTAGGGAAACGATTACTTGGATTGACTGTGGTCGATGAAACTGGTATTAAGATTTCGTGGAACCAATCAATACTGAGGAATTTATCTAAGATACCTCTAGTTGGATTCTTTCTTCTAATTGATCTTTTTGTAGGGATTTTTTCGGAAAAAACACGTGGACGAAATCAACGGATGCTAGATTTTGTTGCAGGAACTAAGGTAATTCAAAATAAATAATTTATGATTATTATAATATAAGGTGTTTACATGGGATTAATATCAAGTATAAAGATTGCAAAGCGAGCATTGACTCGACGAAAGACCAAGAATTTCAGTGCTATTCTAGCGATTGCACTCGGTGTCACTTTAATGGTCGGTATACAAATCACTACCGATACGCTAGAGAATGCATTTCTCACTAGTCTTCTCATTCGCGAAGGAGAGGTTGATATTCGGTTTTCAAATGGTACAGGTGGATTTCTTTCCGCAGCTGATGAATCGAATATCTCAGCATTAGTTCCTGATGCTCTTGCTATCATGTCAGAACTTCAATCAAGCGGACCTGCTATGATCGGGTCTCAATTTGAACCATCGGTATCAATGGCAGGGATTCCCCTCGATTATAACGAAGCTTTTGGAAATTTTTATGATTGGGATACTGGAGAAGTTATGGACATTAGCACGTACTTAGCTGATAATTCAAGTGTATTACTTTCGAGCAGTCTTGCTGAAGATATGGACATTAATAAGAGTACTGAACTTCCTATCAACTTAACTACAGAATTCACATCTATTACGATTGTACCTAAACTAAATGAATCAACTGGTTTTCCAATTCTAAATGAAACAACAGGTTTTCCAATACTAGAGCTTCAGATTACGGAAGAAAGAGTTATTCTCAGTATAACAGAAATTTTTGATTCACGTCGTCCAGGGATAGGGGCTTCCTATCGGGGTGTTCTCTTCTCGTTAGATGCATATCAAGATTGGATGAGTCTCCAAGATCCTCTCCGAAATAAAGATATTATTGGTGCTTATTTAATTACTTATCAAACCGATCACTTTAGTACTCCCATTGATGAAACTGTACTTCAAGAGAAGTTTGATGCCTTAGAAGAAAGGCTACCAGTTAAAATGGTAAATGATCAGGAAGTAAATGTCTATGCTATTGATTCATCAAGGTTATTATACATCGGGCTTATTGATTTAATATTTGGCCTCATGTCGTCCTTTTTAAATGTTCTTGGCTTACTTATTATAATCACTGGTATTCTCTTAATCACTAATGTGCAATTAATGAGCGTTGAAGATCGAGAATTCCAAACAGGAGTTCTACGAGCTGTCGGAGAGAAACGTGGAGGAATTTTCCGTTCAATGCTCTTTGAGACTCTTTTCCAAGGCATATTTGGAGGAATATTTGGTTTAGTTGGCGGATTGATCTTTGGTCAACTTGTTGCTTTATATTTAGTGAGTCTCTTTGGTTCAGGTAGTGCGAGTGTTCAACCTCTTGTAAAAGAAAGTGTTGTCATTTTCTCGGTTATTGTCGGAGTTATCCTTGGTATGTTGACAGGATTACTTCCAGCCCTTAGAGCTTCTCGCGTTAACATCGTGGAAGCACTGCGAGGCATCAAAATAACTTTTGAAGAAAAGTCAAGCCGCAATTTAGCTTTTATTGGTGTTCTACTCAGTTTTCTGGGTATCTTCTTCTTTCTTAACAATGGAATCATCAATAGGAATTTACAATATATCTGGTTAACTTCTGGATGGGATAACATTTCCGAGTGGGAAAATATTTTACTCGGAGCAGGATTTCTATTTACAGGGCTTGGAATAGTCCTTTCTCGCTATATTTCCCGAACAAAGGCTTTTAATCTAACATCGATTGTCTTATGGGGAACACCTGTTTTCATGTTTGTTGTAGCAATGGGAAGTGGATGGATCACTGATATGAGTGGATCATCTCTAAATATCCTCATCATTGCTATAATAGAAATTGTTATTGGTTCAGTGATGTTGGTTGGCATGAATCTTCCTTACATCATGCGCTTTCTCAGAAGCACGTTGATAAAAATTCCAGGCGTAAAAGGTGTTGCTCAGGTTGCACCAGCATTGATTTCTTCCCACAAAACACGCTCCACACTAACTTTTGCAATCTTCGCGGTGGTTTTAACTCTAAATGTTACAGTTGCCAGTCTTGTGGCAACGAATATAGATAGTACAGTTGGACAATCAGAAGAAGACTCTCGTGGAATAGACTTATATGTTCAACTCAGCGATCCTGAATACAATCTTGCTAATACTTCTTACACTACGGAGCTCTATCGAATAGATTCGGCTATTACTGATGTAATAGGGATGAAAACTTTCAAACCAGGAAGTACAGATTATACACGATATGTAGCTACAAAAAATCCATTTTCACCAGATTTCAATCCTCAATCGAATCTCTTACCTCTAGGTTTTGGAGAACTCCGATCAGACCAAATTCTTGGTGACGCACAAAACGCAACTGATGATGAAGATTGGCGATTTGACTTTTATATGTACAATTTACCCGATGGTGTGAGACCAACCTCAATTGACCTTGGTGCAAGTGATGAAGTCCTTCTAGACCAGTCAAAACGAGCTTGGGATAAATTCTTCGATCCTGAATATAGAATGACCGCATACAATATCACTTTAGATTTAGAGAATTTTGATATCAGTAATTTTGGGGGTTTTACAGCCTCAACTTTGGAGGAAGTTGACCCGATCCTTGATATTAATGGGTCTGAAGTCCAATATCCAATTGTATTCACCGATTCATTCTTATTGCCTCTTGGAATGCCAATATGGATTCCCTTCAACACATCCCAATTTGGTTTTCCAGTTTATCAACCATTTACTATTGGAGGTAGTTTCGATTCGGATCGTGCTGGAGGTTGGCCTCTTTCACGAAGCATGCAAACAGAAGGATTTTCCAGTGGAAGTTTTTCTGGTACTCTGGGTACTGTTTATTTTCCAGAACGTTTTTCAAGCTATACTGATTTTTTCGGTATGGCAGATGAACTTTCGCCTGATAAACGAGAACCAGATCAGTTTGATACTTACTTGATAAAAACTACTTATCCATTTGACAGTCCAGCTATCGAAGATGTTGCTCAATCAATAGAAGACTTCACTAATACAAAAGATTCTGGATATAGAAAGTTAATTGGTGATGAATTCATGGTTGCTACCGCTACATCTCTATATTCCAAGCTTGAAGCATCATTAGAAATGATGGAACAAATGACTAATTTCCTGCAAATATATGTTAATTTTGGATTAATCATCGGTGCTGTAGGAATGGCTGTCATTTCTGTACGAAATGTTGCTGAAAGAAAAAGAGAAATCGGAATGATGAGAGCTATTGGTTTTCCTCGTTATCAGGTTATGACCGCAGCTCTTCTTGAACTAATGGTTCTTGGGTTTATTGGTTTGATTATCGGTGTGGTGAATGGTTTATTCGTTAATGTTGGATTTTCTAATATGCTGGATGTTCCTGTGGTTATACCGTGGGGAACAATTGGGGCGTATTTATCATTCATTACCTTTATTGGGTTACTAGCGGGAGCAATTCCAGGCTGGGTAGCAAGTAGGATCCCCGCTGCAGAAGCACTGAGGTATGTAGGTTAAACGGTGAAAGAAATGTCTCAAAACAAAGCAATAAAAATGGATACTCCCCAGATGTTTCATTCGAATGACTCTGAAGTTATTTTGAAGATTGAAGGACTCCATAAGAGGTATAATGAAGGTAAATCAAACGAAGTTCACGCACTTCGAGGTATCGATCTAGAGGTTAAGAAAGGAGACATGATGGCGATTATGGGACCATCAGGATGTGGAAAAACCACACTACTCAATATGATTGGACATCTCGACAAAAATTCTGGTGGAGAAATTCATATCTCTAAAATAGATACAAACAAACTGTCTGATGGCCAACAAACCGCATTTCGACGCGATAACATCGGCTTTATTTTTCAGCTCTTCAATCTCTTCCCCTTCCTTAGTGCAGTCGAGAATGTCGAAACTCCCCTTCTTTTGCAGGGTTACAATTCTGGGATAGCACGAGAACAAGCTAAAATGCTACTACGAGACCTTGGAATGGGTGACCGTCTGTATCACAGTCCTATGGAACTTTCAGGAGGCCAGCAACAGCGTGTAGCTGTAGCTAGAGCCCTCATTACTGATCCAGCCATCATATTAGGTGATGAACCTACTGGTGACCTGGATAGTACAACAAGTGCGGAAGTCATAACTCTATTCCGTCGTATCAATAAGATGAATAAACAAACTTTCGTGTTAGTAACACATAATCGATGGATAGCAGAAAAATGTGACTACATAGTACATATGATAGATGGAAAAATTTCTAATATGGAAATGGGTCCATTTAAGGAGGAAAAATAATGAAGATATTTACAGCCGCTCTAATTGATAAACCATTGAGAACTCAAAATGCCGAATTAAGGAAAAATATGGCTTCTGACCTGAAAAAACTTCTGGGTGTAAAGCGGAGTGCGATTGCAAGTCAAGAATTGAATTCTTTCATTTTCCTGTCAGCAGATAAAGCAAATGGAAGTATGCATCCAGAATTGGTAGAAAAAATTGAGAAAGGAGCGTTGTTCAAACGATTTATGTCCTATAATAAGACTAATGAGTCAAAATTTCGTGATCTCTTGAAGAATAATCAAGAGCTTCATGAAACTTCACAAATTGTCAAAAATTTCATAAAAGAAATCGATAGTGGATTACCTAGAAAGTTAGATCAACAATTAAAGAAAGTTAACACAGATTTACCTCGCATTTTCTGTGAATTAAGCACTCGAAGTTTTATTACCCTGTGGGACATTGAAGAAGTAAAAGAATACCGATTTTATCTTTCTGGGTTTGATTTTCCTCTCTTTTGTGGGTCTACTGCAGATGTTTCCCTTAACATTGGGAAAATTGTTGATCAGTTATTGATAGCGAACTTTTTTGTGACATTTTTGAAACCAACTATCCAGCGTTTGGATGAAATGAGCAATGTATTGTTCAGACTTGAGAAAGAAATTCTCAAACAACATTATTCGACAACAAACAAAAAACTACAATCCAAATTCGACTTATTCTTGCGTATCTTAATAGCGAAACTAAGTGCACTACAGGAGCTTGAAAATCTTATTTACCGAATTTTCAACCTCTTTGAGATTCCTAGAATGTACCTTACGCAGTACAACCTTGAAAGTGATTTTGGAGATTTTAATGCAACCATTGCTCGAATTGCCGAAGAAATATCTGAAGGAAAGGTCAAATTACATACTGTTAGCGAGCTTATTCAAAAATGTCAACTCTGTTTCCGTGATTATCTTGATCAGGGTGTTAACGGTGTCACATTTGTTGATTCCAAAAAAGAATTTCAAGAAGGACTGCGAGCTATGGCTGAAATTAGTGTGGACTTATTTGTTGAAGCAGAAATGCTCAAAATTTGGGCTGATTATTTTGGTTCCGATTTACCTTTCTTTAGTTTTAATGCACAGCTCTTAAGTGTTGCAGAAACCGCAGCAGAAAAGATTGACAAAGACACCATTTTAGCAGTACGAGGCCTCTTCAAAAACTATAATTTAGGCCGAAATACAGTCTATGCCATTAGAGGTGTTAATCTCGACATAAAAGAAGGAGAATTCGTTGCAATCGTCGGTTCTTCAGGAGCAGGAAAAACAACGCTTTTAAACTGTATGGCGAGTCTCGACTCCCCAGATGCTGGTAGTGTCTACTTCCGTGGTAAAAATCTACATTCAATGAGTGATTCTGCGAAATCAGAAGCACGATTACTTGAAATGGGATTTATTTTCCAAAGTTACGCTTTACTCCCACACTTCAATACTCGAGAGAATGTTGCGTTACCAGCTGATCTAGCAGGAGGTTTAAATAAAGAGGTCAAAAAGCGAATAGAGGATCTTCTCATCGGTGTAGGTATTGATCAACAAGCAAAACAATTCCCTGCTCAGCTCAGTGGTGGTCAAATGCAAAGAGTGGCCATTGCACGTGCTCTAACAAATCAACCTTCTATCATTTTTGCTGATGAACCAACTGGTGATCTTGATAGTGGTACAGGGAAACAAGTCATGGATTTGTTGAAGAAATTCCACGAAGAAACGGGGACCACGATTGTAGTTATCACTCACGAAGAAGATATCGCTGCTTATGCACAAAGGCAGATCTTAATGGAAGATGGAATTGTCACTAGAAGAAAATAATTTTTCTCTCTCCTCTTCTACCTTTTTTCTTCTGAATCTCTTGGGAATTTGTCCTAAATTTATCTATTCCTATCCAAAGATTCTTAATTATTTCTTTTAATACGAACTTTTCAAGAGGTTTCACGTATGAATGAAGACATTCTTGATTTTTTAAAACAATTAATAGCTTTTAAATCAGTGAGCTCTGATAAGAAACAAGCAGAGAGTTCTAGACAAACTGCAGAGTTTATTAAATCAAAATTAAAGGATATTGGTATTCAAGCTGATATCATTGAAAATGAAAAGGAAGGGACTAATCCTCTCGTTTTTGGTAAGTTGGGTACAGATTCTGATAAGAAAACAATTTTATTCTATTCACACTACGATGTTCAACCCGCTGAAATTTCTGATGGGTGGGATACTGACCCTTTTAACATGACTGAAAAGAATGATGGTTATGTTTATGGTAGAGGTACAGATGATGATAAAGGTCCAATTGCAGCCACCATCTTTGCAATTAAAGAGTTGAAGAAAGAAAATGAGGAGCTACCAGTCAATTTACGGATATTATACGAAGGGGAAGAAGAAAGCTCATCAGGAGGATTTGAAGAGACTGTCCTGAAGAATAGAGATTATTTTGGTAAAGTTGATGGGATAATGATTCTTGATACCTCGTGGTTTACAGATGAACAACCCTCCTTGGATTATGGATTTAGAGGAATTACTTATCTTGGGGTTGAAATAGAGGGACCTTCCAGTGATCAACATTCCGGTATGGTAGGAGGTACTATTCGAGAACCATTGATTGACCTAATCTATTTGATGTCAAAATTTGTGGATCTAAATGGGAAAGTTTTAGTCGATGGATTTTATGATAAGGTCAAACCTCTTACTGAAGAAGAAACAAAACTATATGAGAATTTAGACTTTTCTTTGCAGGAATATAAAGATTCTATTGGAATTTCAAAAGTTTTAACCGAAGATTCAACACAGACTCTGATGAACATGTGGCGTAATCCATGCTTGTCTATCCATGGAGTTGAAGGGGCGTTTAGCGGATCAGGTGCAAAAACTGTTGTTCCTGGAAAGGTAATTGGAAAAGTGAGTATGCGTTTAGTACCAGACCAAGTTCCAGATGAAATTACAAAGTTATTTACAACGCACGCTAAAGCAGAATTTAAGAAATTAAACTCTCCCAATCACCTCACAATTACTCCATTAGGTAGTGGGGATTGGTGGTTCGGGAATGTGAATAATTTTCTGTTTAAAGCGGGAAAAATCGCGCTTAATGAATATTGGGAAATAAACCCTTCTTTTGCACGATCAGGAGGATCCATACCGATAATTCCTTTTATGGAGAAAACCTTTAAGGCTCCAGCGATTGGCATTGGCGTTGGACAACCATCTGATGGTGCTCATGGGCAAAATGAACGAATTCGAATAACGAATCTTATCGGTGGAAAAGAAGTTATCAAAATCATGCTGAAAAATGTTGGAGAACAGGTACAATAGGAATCTCTTGGAAGAAGAAATATAAATATTCGAATATGCACAACAATCCATGTCCAAATCCCCTTTAGAAAAAATTAAAGTTGATCAAGTTCAGAAGAAAATCATTGAGGACTTCGCAGACATTATTTCTGAAGAAACTGGCCTCACTGTTTTAGTAATCAAAGGGTTTCTATGGAAAACGTTACGTCAATGGCAGAAAACCCACGGGATGACAATCACTGACACTGAAAAGGGTTCTGGAAGTTCACCTAACGAAAGAATTCAACAAGCAACTGATATTCTTAATATTTGCAAATCTAAAATCGAATCATCAACTGATGTCAATATAGAAGATCTGGAAACTGGAATAAAAAAATCTATAAGACATTATGATACACATTATGCGAAGCGGTAGATTTTCTCCGATTTCCATTCAAAAGATCTTCCAGAAAGTTACTTTTTCTTCTTACACTTAGATGAATTCAAGCAATTGATAGTTTTTCTAGAAAAGTTCTAAAAGGAAGACAATGACTCCACATTTAACATGGCAAAATCATTAGAGAAAATTGATGTGGATAAGGTCCAAAGACAGATCATTGGTGACTTTGCAGACATTATTTCAAAGGAAACAAATCTCTCAAAGATGGTAATCAAAGGGTTTCTTTGGAAATCTCTTCGTAAGTGGCAAGAAATCCATGGTATGACGCATTCAGATACTGAAAAGGATACTACGATTTCACCAGAAGAAAGAATTCAACAAACGACTGAGATCTTTGAGTTGTTCAAACCTCAAGTAATTTCTTCTGCGGAAGTTGATGAGAAGGATTTAGAGTTTGCTATCAAGAAATCTCTACGTCATTATGAACAAAAATATGCTAATCGTTAATCTATTCTTTTTTTATGTAAATTAACGAGGATTTTGGCTATAAAAAGACTCTTCTGTAAACTCCCAAGTAAGTATGATAATACCACCTTCGCTTTCCATGGTAGCGTTTGTCGCTAGTCCACTTGCGGCAAAATCCTTCAGTAAATGAATAGCTGCCGCATTTCCCATTATAGTTTCAGTAATAAAACAAGTAATATTTAGTTCTAAAGCTCGTTTTGTTAGATAGCGAAGGAATTCCCTTGCTAATCCTTTGTTTCGATATTCCTCATGGACTAACAATGAAATCTCAGCTGTCTTGAAGTCATGTAAAATAAAGAAATGGCCAGTGCCAATGATCTTTTCTGTTGAGATTGGACCTAGGAATGCAGCTATACCCATATCCTGACTAAAATTTATATTTGCTTCTTTTTGTGCTAAACTGTGGGGTAGAGCCCTGATAGCACTAAAATATCGGGAATACCTACTTTTTTCCGAGACAGAATAGAAGAATCTCCTGAGTTTATCTTCATCACTTGCCAGAATCGGGCGAATGCGCACACTAGGCTCCCCGTTCCTCAGTGTGAAGTGTTCTTGGACTTCCATTGGATACATTAGATGTTTCGAGGGATCAGAGTAAATCTGATCTTGGTACATATAGTTGAGCTCCTTGGCTCTATTAAATAGCTCTTCTCGGAACTTAGGATGCGCTAATTCAATCATAGATAAGACTCTTTCCCGAAGTGAGGCACCATGAAGATAAGCTATTCCATATTCAGTCACAACATACTCGATATCTGCTCTAGTTATTGCAACTCCCGCGCCTGAACATAAATGAGAGACAATTCGGGAATGTTTACCATCACTGGATGTCGAGGGAAGAGCAATAATCGTTTTTCCCCCGGGCGAAAGTTGGGCACCACGATGGAGGTCAACTGCACCCCCAATTCCACTATATAGATATGTTCCCAAGCTATCAGCTGCTACTTGTCCTGTTAAGTCTATTTCTAAAGCAGAATTTATTGTCACCATTTTATAATTTTTAGCCACAATATTAGGATCCAAAACATAATCGGAAGGGTAAAAATGAAAATCTGGGTTATCATTTATAGTATTATATAAACGTTGAGTCCCCATACAGAATGTAGCGACTGTTTTGCCAGTGTGAATAGTTTTCTTTGCATTAGTTACCACCCCACAATCTAATAATTCCAAAACGGAATCAGTAATAAGTTCAGAATGAATTCCAAGATCTTTTTTTTCACAGAGATATTTTGACATTGCGTTGGTAACATTGCCTACACCTATTTGTAGTGTTGACTCATTATCAATCAAACTAGATACATTTCGGGCAACTTTCTCAATCTGAGGTGTGATCGAGGGTGGTTTCCATTCTGTCAGAGGACTACTATTCTGAACCATATAGTCGATGTCAGAAGTATGAACAAAACTATTACCATGTGTCACAGGCATTTCAGGATTAACTTCAGCTATTACGATCTCTGAATTTTCGACTGCAGCCTTTGTAAGATCAACACTTATCCCTAAGCTCACATAACCAGATTTATCAGGAACAGAGGTTTGAACAAGGGCAACATCGATTGGTAAGAGTTTCTTTCGGAAAAGATCGGGTATCTTTTGGGATGATACTGGGGTATAGTCTGCTCTTCCTTCTCTTACAGCTTGACGGATATTATCAGTAATAAATACGCTGTTGTATCTAAAACGTTTTGTATATTGTTCTTTCACGTAGGGGGCTGGGCCATAAGAAATCACATGATAAATTTCATTATCCTCTGTTTGAATCTCCATCTGTGAAAGATGTAACAATAGAAGTCTGGGCTCTGCACAACCTGTACCAATGAAAAGTCTATCACCTGGTTTAATGTGTGAAAGGGCAGCATTGGGCGTAGTGTAATTGGGTTTGTCTGGATCAACTGGTTGGTACGTGTACAACCACCTTTGTCTATCATTAGTCTTTTTAGTTGATAAGGTGCAGAATTATTTGTATCAATGATTAAATTGCTGATTTCTTTATATTTTTTCTGTATTGTGAAATAATAACGTACATTCTGCTATTCTTATTCTCTTTGTGTTGGTAACCTCTGCTATACTTTAAGTAAACTGTGTAATTAAGTTTATTTATTTTTTGGAGAATTCAGGTTCGGGAGTGAAAGAATCATGTGAAGAATTGTTCATATGAACATATTTTCGCAAATTAAATTCTTTTCTCCATTATTTTAACGATTAACGATCTTAGAGGAGAAAATTATTTAAAATATTAAACAATATTCATTATTAGATATTAGATTCTTTCTTTAAGTAATCTTATATTTCAGTTATTTTGTATCTAATTTAACTAAAATTGAACAATTGAAAAGTCTCCTTATGTCAACCCCTAGACTTTATAAGGAATATCACAATGTGATGATGAATCTAATTAAATGTGATTACATTCAATTTCAGCAGGAACTTGGGTCTTAGAAATGAGTAATAGCAACTTAAAACCTGAATTCGTTAAACAAAAGCTTAAAGGAAAAATTAAAGGCGAGATTTTAGTAGATGAAATAAGCCGCTACTTCTATTCGACAGATGCAAGTGTCTATCGAATAATGCCCACAGCAGTCATTTATCCTAAGGATAAAGAGGATGTTAAAACAGTAGTCAGATTTGCGAAAAAGCATGGAATTTCTATACATGCACGCGGGGCTGGATCGGGTTTAGGAGGAGCAAGCCTAGGACCTGGGATAATACTTGCATTTCGTAGATATATGAATGAAATCATCAGTATAGACGAAGCAAATTCAACCACTACGGTACAACCTGGTGTAATTTGTGGTAATCTTAATCAAAAACTTGCGAAAATCAAAAAGATTGTATACGTCGATAACTCTTCCGAAAATTATGCATCTATCGGAGGAATGATTGGAACCAATTCCTCTGGAGCTCATGCTGTAAAATACGGGTACATGGCGGATTTCGTTCAGGAATTGACTGTTATTCTAAGTAATGGAGAGGAGATTCGTGCGAGACCTGTAGAAATCGGTTCTGAAGAATATAATGCTATAATTTCCAAAGATACTTTGGAAGCTAAATTGTATAAGTCAACAGTTAAAATGATTGATAATCCTGATACCCAAACTTTGATCACTCAACATTGGCCCAAGGTTAAAATGAATGTCAGTGGTTATAATCTTAAAGACGTAATTAAGGATAATAAAATCGACTTATCACGATTATTCTTAGGATCAGAAGGAACTTTGGGGATTGTCGTTGAAGCAAAGATTAAATTTATTCCAAAACCCCAAGCGGTGACCTTAATTGTTATGGATTTTGACTCATTAGCAAAATCTGGAAGAGCAGTAGATTTATTGGTACGTAAGGTTGGTGTAGCTGCTATTGAACAATTAGGAAAATCTGTGCTTGAGATTGCAGTGGGAATGGACCCTGCGCTAAAAGAATTTATTCCTGCTGGAGTAGATAATATCCTTTATGTCGAATTTGACGATGTTGATCCAGCAGTTCGAGCAGACAAAGTCAAAAAGGCTCGTGAATTAATTATTGATCAAGAGAATTTAGCCACTGACATGCGTTTTTCTGATGATCCAGTAGAACAAGCCAGCCTTTGGAAAGTAAGAAAAGACGCAGTTCCGCTTCTGAATAAGGTACGAGAGCCTCGCCGTATTATGGCGTTTGTCGAAGATCAAACTGTACCTCTAGATCAATTAGGTAATTATATGGTACATCTACGTGAGGAAGTTTTTCCGAAATATGGACTAAGAGCAGCTATTTATGGTCATGCTGCAAAAGGTCTTGTGCATACACGTCCATTTGTCAATACTAAAGATGGAAACGACCTTGAATTAATCAAAAAGGTTGCTGATGAAGTTAATTCCTACGTTATAGGTATTGGCGGATCGATTTCTGGTGAACATAATGATGGATTCGATAGGGTCAATTACATTAAACAGATGTATGGAGAAGAAGTATACGAGAAATTTAAAGAACTTAAAAATCTCTATGATCCTGATGTCACCTTTAACCCTGACAATAAGATAACTGATAAAGAAGATCTTCTCATCAGTAATCTACGCTTTGGTGCAGAGTACTCTGTTATTCCAGGATTAGAAAAGAATCTGGTTTGGGACGATAACTGGGGTTTTGAAGAAGTCATTGAATCATGTCATGGTTGTGGAAAATGTACTGTTGATCTTCGTCCTCAAAGAGATTGTCCGATTTATCGAGCGAAGCAGACTACTACAGGTGAACTTGCCTCCCCAAGAGCACGGGCAAATTTAATGCGAGGAATAATATCTGGCCAGTTGGATTATAGTATTTTACAAACTAAAGAAGCACGACAAGTGTTGGAAGACTGTGCTGGATGTATGATGTGCAATATTGATTGTCCTTCTAATGTAAATATACCAAAAGTCATGTTTGATGCAAAGATTATGCATTATGGCAGGTCAAAATGGCCATTTATTGGAAAAATTCCTAAAGGACATTATTTCACTGGAAATTATGAAACAATTGCTAAAGTCGGAAGCACTTTCTCTCCTCTCTCAAATCTTGGATTATGGGGTCCCAGCAAATATATGATGCAATTATTTGGCGGTGTTCATCGCAAAGCCAATTTCCCGAACTTTACACGAAACACCTTTCAAAAATGGTTTAAAAAACATGCAAAGAACAATCCTGCCCCGACTAATCCTACTAAAAAGGTAGCTATTTTCCATGGGTGTTTTGCCAATTACACAGAAAATAGAGATATCGCAGTAGCCCACGTTCAAGTCTTGGAAAAGAATGGAATCGAAGTAGTGGTCCCAAAAGGGCAGAACTGCTGTGGAATTCCATTACTTTCAAACGGACTTGGTCATGTAGCAAGGAAGAAAGGTGAAAACAACGCTAAAATCTTTGCAGAGTATGTAAAACAAGGTTATGATGTCGTTACTCAATGTAGTTCTTGTTATGCTACTCTCAAAGATGAACTCCATGAAACTCTTGTTGGGAATGATGAATCTAAACTTGTAAGAGATAATACATATTTATTCACCGATTACATTCTAAAACTACGTGACGAAGGAAAACTGAATACTGATTTTAATGGCAACATGGAGAAAGGACTACGTTTGGGGTATCACGAACCATGTCACTTGATAAGTAGTGGTATCAAGGGAATTTCAGTTAAAATGCTGCAAAGCCTTGGAACGGTCGATGTGGAACCTCTTAAGACTGAATGCTGTGGCCAGTTAGGTAGCTGGGGATTTAAATCAAAGAATTATAAATATGGACAAATTGTTGCAGAGAGGTCATTGTATCCAGAAGCGAATCGAGAAGATATCGATGCCTTAGTAACGGATTGTCCAACCTGTAAATTACAGCTACAGAATGTTAACAAAGAAATTTATCATCCTACCCAAGTTCTCCGTGATGCTTATGGATTGAATAGAACCTGATTAACCAGGAATCTATTTAAAATCCAATTCTCTTTATTTTCTATGTTATTCAACTTGCAAATACAAAATTTTTTGGTAGCTTTTAATACTTCTAAGTATTGATTTGATAACAGAATAAATAAAAAGAAGGATGAAACATTCATCCATTTAGAGATGCTGTTTCACCATATCAGGAATATCCCAAGGAGTCTCGGCAATATTTGCACCGACAGCAGATAATGCATCAATTTTACCTTGTGCAGTTCCCACATTTCCAGAAATTATAGCTCCAGCATGTCCCATCCTCTTTCCTTCAGGAGCACTCTTCCCTGCAATGTATGCAATCACTGGTTTATTTACGTTCTGAGCTTCAATATATGCAGCGACCTTTTCTTCTTCATCTCCACCAATTTCCCCGATCAAAACAATAATATTTGTTCCATTATCTTTCGCATAGTAGTCAAAAGCTTCCACGAGAGTCGTGCCCCGAATGGGATCCCCTCCAATACCAATGTACGCAGAAACTCCTACATCCGCATTACCTAAAGCTTTAGCAATTTCATAAGAGAGAGTACCACTCTTAGCAATAGTAGCAACTGTTCCGAAGTGACACATATCTGACGGCATAATCCCTAGCTTTATCTTATCGGGAATTAACATCCCAGGAGTATTTGGCCCAATCAGATGTAATCCCTTGGAATGAGCTAATTCAACAAGACGGAGCATATCTAGGACGGGAACTCCCTCAGTTATACAACATGTCATATTGATTCCTGCATTTAAGCTCTCTAGTACTGCACCAGATGTAAATCTTGCAGGTACAAAGATAATACTCGTATCGGCACCTCGCTCTTTTACAGCTTCTTGAACCGTATTAAATACAGGAACACCAAGTACTTCCTGACCACCTTTCTTAGGAGTAACTCCAGCAACAATGTTAGTTCCATATTCTTGCATTAACTGCGTATGAAACTTGCCCTGATTTCCTGTAATACCCTGAACGACTACTCGACTATTTTCACTTATGTGCATTTGATTCTCACCCAATAACTCCTTTTAACTTTTCTACAGCCGCCATCATGTCCTTGTATGCATCAATTCCAGCATCATTCAAAATTTTGACACCTTCAGTTTCTTTTGTACCAGTAAGACGTATCACCATTGGAGGTGCATCTGGAAATTCATTTAATGTATGTAAAATTGCATCAGCTACCACATCACATCGTGTAATTCCACCATAGATATTAATTAACACCGCTTTAGGCTTCATGGTGAATATAAGCTTAAGTGCTTCATAAACACGATCTCGGTCTGCACCACCTCCTACATCAAGGAAGTTCATTCCAGCTAGGCCATGCTGTGCTAATACATCAAGTAAGGCCATCGTTAATCCTGCACCATTGGCAAGAATCCCCACTTGACCATCCAATTCGACAAAGGAAAACCCAAATTGCAATGCTGTCTTCTCAAGATCAGTTAATTTCTTTTTCTGCAATTCTTGAATAGTAGTCTGCCTAAATACAGCGTTGTCGTCAAGAATCATTTTGCCGTCAACAGCGAATAATCCAGATGGAGTCAGAACCAGAGGATTAATTTCCACTAATTGTGCCTCTTTAGCAGTTGTGATTTTCCATAATTTTAGGAAAAGGTCCGAAGCTGAATCTACAAGATCACCTGTGAATCCAAGTCGTTCTGCAACGGATCTTGCGGTCTCTTCCTTCAGGCCTTCTGTAAGAGAAATATTTTCCTTTATAATTGCTTCTGGTCGAGTGGCTGCTACCTCCTCTATATCGATACCTCCTTCTGCACTTGCAATAAGTACAAATTGTCTTCCAGAAGTATCGAGTGCAATAGAGCAATAATACTCATGTTTAATCTCTGCTAAGCTCTCTATAAGAATTGCTTCAACCTCATAAGTTCCCACTTTGCGTGTAAAGTAATCTTTGCACAAGGAAATTCCCTCTTCGCGGGTTTGCACGATTTTAATTAGTCCAGCTTTCTTTCTACTGCCAATTGCTATTTGTGATTTAACAATAGCTGGAAAATTAAATTGTGTTAGTTTATCTTCCACATTTTCTCCCCTTGTAATGACTAAACGATTGACAAGTGGGAGATCAAATTCGGCAAATACTTCTTTAGCTTCATATTCTAGTAAACGTATTGTAAACACCTTCAATAATAATTTCAAATAATTAGAATCTATTAAAAAAAAGGAAAAAAAGAAGGGGTTAGAAACTAATCCCTAAAAACTCACCAATTTGAGGTAATTTCTTCTGAGCTTCGTCAGCTACGTTCTGAAAAAGACTTTCACCATAGGTATCAATACCAACTATCAGAGGACCGAATTTTTCTACATCTAATACCCACAAACATTCAGGAGTTCCTAAATCTAGCCAGTGGACTTCTTTTACTCTCTTGATACCTTTGGCTGCCACAACAGCTGCACCACCTACAAAAGCAGTATAAACTGCCTTGTATTCTTGCATGGCTTTCACAGTTCTAGCACCCATTCCTCCTTTACCGATGATAACATTCACACCAAAAGTTTGAATGAATTCATCTTCAAAGATATCCATTCGTGTAGATGTTGTGGGACCAGCTGCTACAATTTCCCATTGATCGTCAACTTTTCTCACAACAGGACCACAATGGTAAACTGCCAAGCCTTCAAAGTCAATTGGCATTGATTCTCCTTTTTTGGCCATTTCCAAAGCTCGTTCATGAGCTTCATCTCGAGCAGTAAAAACAGTACCCGTAACGTAGATAACGTCACCAATTCTAAGTTTTTGTACATCTTCTTTAGTAATGGGAGTTGTAAAATGATATTCTGCCATGATCAATCCTCCTTATGTGTTAAGAATTCCACTCGACCGTCTTGATAAATCCGAGCTGTCGATTTCCGTGCCGCCCAACATTGAATAGCTATACCGACTGGCAATGATGCTGGATGTCTATGTGCATAATCGATTTTAACATCCAATGCAGTCGAAACTTCACCACCTAGACCCATTGAGCCAATACCTGTCATGTTTATGGCTTTTAAGAGATCTTTTTCCAGTTGTGCAATTTCGGGTTCAGGGTGTCTTTGTCCTAGCGGACGCATTAATTGCTTCTTTCCTAACTTCAATGCAATATCGGCACCACCACCTATTCCAACACCGACAATAACTGGTGGACAGGGTTGTCCCCCTGCGTTTAGAATTGTTTCGATCACAAATTTCTTTATACCATTAATTCCTTGACCAGGTTTTAGCATTCCTAAGGCACACATATTTTCTGATCCACCACCTTTCGGAAAAACGGTTATTTCTAGATAATCTGCACCAGGGATGAAATCATAATTGATATACGGGATATGACGCCCAGTATTATCTCCACTATTTCCTCCAACAATGGGATTTACCGCATTCGGTCTTAATGGAATTTCCTTTGTTGCCCGAGCAGAAGCTTTCCGCAGTATACTTTCAATACCAAGAACTTTGGGGAAATTCTCTCCAATATTCACATAGTAGATATGAATACCAGTATCCTGACACATGGGAGTTGCTGTTTCTTCGGCAATGCCAAAATTATCTACAATTGTCGATAATGCAGCTTTGCTAGGGGGACTTGTTTCGGCTTCTTGCATTTTCTTCAATGCTTCAGAGACTTCATTTGGCAATTGTGTTGCTGCAAACTTATGCAATTTTACTGTAGTATCCTCTATTAACTGATAGAAGGTCATTTTAATCACTTAAGTAACGATTAGCTAAGTTAGATCCTAGAATATCTAGGTTAATCTATTTTAAAACAAGAAATATATAGAAAGGATGTAAAATTTAAATATTATCAACTTAAATTGTAGACACTTTGTAAACCTATGAGACTTGAACCTGCCAAATAGCTTAAAGAGATTGGTGATTATTCAGTCGAATATACCACGTGACTTTACATTCAAAACAATTCTTATAGGGGACACTGCAGTTGGTAAAACAACACTTCCTAGTCATTTTACTCCTAGATCCTTTACTCTGTCATATAAGAAAACTATAGGATTTGAAAAATTCAATTTGAAAGGTTTGTTTTATTTTTCTGACGATTAGATTCCTTTCGATTCTGTACATCGATCTTTTCTCGATTTTTACATTTTTGTCAGAGCAAAAAAGTATATATATGTCTTAATTGCATAATATTCGCAAGTAT
This sequence comes from Candidatus Hodarchaeota archaeon, assembly GCA_016839785.1. Classification (GTDB taxonomy): domain Archaea; phylum Asgardarchaeota; class Heimdallarchaeia; order Hodarchaeales; family Hodarchaeaceae; genus Hodarchaeum. Next base: position 36,255 of record JAEOTQ010000236.1, read on the forward strand.
CGAATATATAACAAGCGATACTATTGGTGAAAGAAAATGGCAGGTTCGCGTGCTATTGCGGTAAAAGTATCTGATGTTCACCGAGAATTCCAAATTGGTGATATATCAATAAAAGCCCTTCGTGGAATTAATATGTCAGTCTATGAAGGTGAATTTGTAGTTGTTTTAGGTCCTAGTGGATCTGGTAAAACCACTTTACTCAATCAGATAGGTGGAATTGATTCACCGACAGATGGAGAAGTCAAAGTACGTAATGAAGATATCACGGAATGGAGTGGTGGAAAACTCTCTGAATATCGTCGAAACAAAGTTGGTTGGATATTTCAATTCTTTAACTTAATCCCATCATTAAGAGCCTGGGAGAATGTTGCCCTTGCTCTAGAGTTCAAGGGAGATAGGAAGGATATAAAATCGGTTGCCTGCGAAATGCTTGATGCAGTTGGACTAGGTGACAAAATTGATCGTTTTCCCAGTCAGCTCTCAGGTGGTGAACAACAACGAGTGGCTATTGCTCGTGCATTAGTTAAAAATCCGGAAATTATCGTCGCTGATGAACCCACAGGAAATCTTGATTTTATTACAGGACAAAAGATTGCAGATCTAATGAAAAAACTTAATGAGAAATTTGGGGGAACATTTATTGTTGTTTCACATGACCTAAGTATAACTGAAAAGGCTGATCGAGTTTTTCATTTACAGGATGGTCAAATTGTATCAGTTGATGAAACCCCCTCGGTAGGTAACTTCAAGAAGGTGCAGGAAAATTGAAACTCCTTACCAAGAAAATTTTTCGAGAAATTCGACTAAATAAATTTCGTTCTGTTGTTATTATACTCACTGTAACCATAACCATTGCTTTAGGCATTGGTTTACTTAATATCAAAGAATCTTA
>JAEOTQ010000237.1 GCA_016839785.1 Candidatus Hodarchaeota archaeon
AGCATAACTTCTCGGTCTTAGAGATGCTCTTTCCCAAGCCTATCCCGTTTTGACCTTGTTTTCTTATTCTTCTCTCCAGAAGAATCTCCACTAGAAGCCACCATGAAGGAGGATCTCTCATTACAATAACTGAGAAACCTCACTAGGTTTCAGCTCCTCTATTTGGAGTTAGCTCGTCATATAGCGTTACGATACAGCTGAGCCGCTAGTTCAGCCACCTACCACTCCATCTGTAGATAACAAAGGGATTTTTTTAAATCTCTTTACACTCTATATTTTAAATTCGCACCTAGAAATATTAAAGAAAGATCACTTTAATACGTCATACAGTTGAACAAGGCGAATCACCCGTGTCTTTAACCAATGGCAATATAAAACACCCTAAAACAATCAAAGGTGTGTTAACTGATATAGTGAACTCAATTGATGGAATATACTCTGGATTTTGTGTAGATAGTGATGGTTTACTAATCGAAGAAGTTAATTTAGCAGGAACTCTGGGGAAGGAGAGTAGTATTATCTTATGTTCACTTGTCGCTGGTATTCAATCTAATATGGTTGATATTGGTCATGAGATTGGTAGTTCCCCTTGGATTTCATTCACTTCGGAAAGTAAAGACAATAAACTTGTTCTTAGCGCGGCTGGCGATATTGCTTTTATAGGTGTATTAACAGATCCCTACGTTGATTTAGAATTGTTAAAATTGATATTAGGGCCAGGAGTTGATATGATATATCAGATTTTAAATCAAACACCAACAGCAAAGCCACCAAAAACCGAAATAACTGGATTTACTATTTCAAAAAGGGAAATTGATGATATTCTAACATTAGAGGAATGACGCTCATTGGATAAACCTACTGTACGTGATTCACGTATTCCCTGCAGAAATTGTCCCAAAGGGACATTATTCTGGAATCCAGAAGAGAAATTATATGTTTGTACTAATTGTGGAGTACAGGAAGCAGCGTTGAAAACATGGATAGACGCAGCTGAATATCGCAAAAAAAAGAAAAAACGTAAACGAGAAAATGAAAGACAATGGGCTTTAGATATTCTAGGTGTGAAAGACAATTTAAAGAAACCCAAGAAATCTAAAAAAGAAGAAGAGTGGGCTGATATCATCGAAAAAGTAAGCAAAAAATGATCTACGAACGCAGCAGAATGAATATTCCCGAAGTATATGAAGGTGAGTTAAAATCGTGAAGAAATTAAAGGAATCATCAGCCTACAGCGTACAATTCTTTCTTGCACATATCATCTTCGATGAGGAACATGGTCCAATACTCAAATCATTCATGTCTGATAATATTGAGATTCCGAAGATTATTCTTCAAGGAGTTACCACAACTCTCTTCACGATGGCTGTAGGGGTAGGAGAACCAACGGGAGATCCAAATACGGCCATTATTCCAATAAATGTCACTGGAATTCAGGGTAGAGTACTTATACATTCGTTTTCCATAGATGATCCAACAGCTCGGGGAAAAAATAGAATTGAGAGCTTTATGTTGTTTATCCCTCGCTCTCATCAGGATAAATTGTTACAGCACTCCTATGCCTTTACAAATATCCTTCAGAATGCAATTCGTGATATACAGATTAATACTGATGAAATCGACAGTAAATTTGATTTAAATGATGTTTTTACAAATATTAAAAAAATTCTTCTGACAAGAATAGACAACGTTGTCCAGGATAGAATTAGTGCAATTTGCACTGACAAAGAAACTGTAATTGTTTCCGACGGAACGATTAGAGCGATACACAATATAGTTCTTACACCTGAAATCATTTCACTCGTAAATAAACTACCCTATCTTCTGAAAAATTACGGAGAGGAGCTTAAAAAGTATGGAACGTTCTTTGATGCCCTTCCCATTGAAGTTCACGGCAAAACACATAGTAAACAACAATTTTACTTAATTACCATTGAAAATAATTTTATTTTAGCTTTCAGTTCTGGGAAAGGACGACTTGGAAGTTTGTTTCGCAGTTTCCGAGAAATCTTATGGGATCTAGATATCCAAGGCTCCCAACGGACAACTCTACGGATCCCAACTTTTGTTACTCATTATGAGGATAAATCAGGTAATACTCTCGATAATCAGTTCCTTAATTTAAGCTATGAAATATTGACAAATTTCTCACCAATAATATCAAATGCTTCACTATTGAAGTGTGCGTGCGATTTATCTAAGATTGAATCAGTAAGATTGAGTGACGCTAATGCAGGCAAAAAACATGCCTTTATCTGTGCAATATTTTCCATCATACATGAAATATGCGAACGCTTGTTCCGTACCTCCCTTATCGAGCTAGTTCTTTCTCAACATGGTTTTAATTCGATTGCATTGAAGTGGGCGGTAAGTAGTTCAAAAGAAACAGCCTTATTTATGGTAGGTGATTCTGTACGTGGAGTAGGATTGTTGAAACTTGTCGGTGATCAAATATTAGAGCATAAAGTAGAATCTGGCCCTCCGCTTAATGAAGTACGATTGAAACCTGTCAGTGAATGATTATGGAACTTACTGTTGATCTACATGCTCATTCAGTGTTTGCAGGTGGAACTCAAGCGTTAAAACTAACTCCTGAAAAGTATTCAGAAAATAAGAAAAAGGCTGTTAACCATCTAAAAAAGACCAATGAAACAATGCCCTTGAAAGGGATCGATTTAATTGGAACAGGTGATTGTCAATTTACTATTTGGACAGATATTTTAAAAGAAGTAGTTATTGAAGATACACCTGGGATTTTCTATCTTGAAGGGAATTTTCATACACGTTTTATTCTTCAAACTGAAATCATATTTACTCTACCGATAAAAAAACACTCCAAAATAGTTCATATAGTCTTTTTGTTTCCGAATTTTACATCTGTTGAGTCTTTCAGAGATTTATTGACCTCTTGGGACGTTAAACACGAAAAGATGGCTAGACCTTTTGTGAAGTGCGCATCACAAGCTCAAGTCTCGGATAGGATATTCAGAATTCTTGAGATTGATCCCTTTATAGAAATAATACCAGCTCATATTATGACCCCTCAAGGAATTTTCGGGTCAAATATAAAGTTGACAAGACTTTCTGATTTTTTTGGTCCTGTTACTGACCGAATAAATATTTTAGAAACTGGACTGTCTGCAGATCCCCAATTTTTAGGATTAATTCCCGAGCTTGATACTAAAACGCTGATCTCAAATTCTGATGCTCATTCAAGTGCTTTGCATCGTATGGGGCGGGAATTCACTGTTATAAGAGTCTCAAAAATAGAATATTCTCACATAATTCAAAGCTTACGAAGTAATAAAGTTGAATATACTGTTGAATTTCCCCCAGAAGAAGGAAGGTTCTTTTTAACTGGCCATCGAAGTGGAAGAAAAAAACCTGGAGTTCATGATAACTCCCAATATTGCTATTTCTCACCTCAACATGTTCCTGAAGGTGATATTTGCCCTATCTGTCACAAAAATCTCACAATTGGTGTTTTTCAACGGTGTATGGAAGTCGCGAAAGCTCAAGGGATTAGTAGAAATTTAAACTCCATAATTCCTAAGCAAAAATTTATTCGTATGGTACCATTAATAGATATTCTCTCTAAAGCAAGAAACGTAAAAACTAGGACGTCTAAATTATTAATCAGGGATTACAAACACATAGTATCAATCATTGGCCCCGAGAACATATTATGGAAAATTACATTGGATGAAATGGAGGAAAAATTATCAGGTCAAGTTGATGAACCAATCTTAAACGCCCTTAGGCATGTGAAAAAGGGGAATTTTACTTTCTATCCATATGGGTATGACGGGGAATACGGGACACTTAAATTAGGAGAACAAGGAAATTTCCAAGATATTAAGGTTATTAAGTCCTCAACCCCCCTCCAACAAAAATTGTATTAATCCATAATTCAACAAAAATCATTAGGACAAAAAGGGAAGAATATGGATTAACAGGAGACATTTTATGGTATCCGTCCCTGCTACTCAAGAAGAGTGTTTAAGATGTAAAGGGGGTAAGATGTTATGTGGTCTGACATTTTGCCCTATTGTTTTACGATCTCGAGCGCTTATTCCTTTGAGAAAGGCTATCCCGAAATTGAAAAATGATTATTACGGGCCAAGTCCCCCAAGTATATTTGTTGGTAGATATGGTTATCCCAAAGTAAGAGTAGGACCTATGGCTACCCTTGGATCCGATATTGTTGATATAGTGGATGAACCTGATCATTGGAAAACAAGAATGTCAATGGCAGATATTGTCGGATTTCGTGCAAAACTCTTACGATTCATAGCACCTCCAATAGAGGTTGAAAATGCCTCAAATCCTACACGGCTAATTGAAATTACTCAAGATCAGGTTCAATCTTCTATCCCAGTCGATTTAGAAATAAAATTCGATAAACGACCTCGAATAGGGATGAGTTTTAGTCGATTTAATCAACCAATGGGCGCTCATGTTCAGTTTTCATCAGTTCAATTAGCTTCCACCCCAAAAATTTCCTATAATACTGATAAGATAGTATCTGATACAGATATGTATTCTAATGAGGCCATATCACAATTATATAAGGGAAAACATACTGTAACTCAAATCACAAGATTATTTTCATCTGGGCTATTAGGATTGACAAAAAATCGACGTTTCGTGCCCACACGTTGGAGTATTACAGCAGTTGACGATATTATTGGCAAACACCTCAGAAATCAAATTCGAGATTTCTCAGAGATATCTACTCATCTTGTTTTTCACAATAGCTACCTAGATAATGATTTTTGGATCCTATTCATACCAAAACATGAATGGTTCTTTAATTATCATGAAGCATGGAAACAGAAGAGCGCTTGGAATTTAGGAGGAAGAAAACCAACAATTCTGACAGATGTCGAGGGACCAAAGGGGCGTACATCTTACGCATCTAATACAGTAGGAGGGTATTATGCTGCAAGGTTGGCAATTCAGGAGAAGCTTGTTCAAATGCGAAGGAAAGCTGCCGTACTTGCTTTTCGTGAAGTAGGTGTTGGATATGCCATACCTCTTGGAGTTTGGCAGGTTCGAGAGAATATGCGTCAAGCTCTCACTCATAAACCGAAGTCCTTTTCCTCGTTAGAAACTGCTTTACAATTCATTTCAAAGAGATTAACAATCCCAATGAAATACTATCGCCGAAAAAGCCCTTTATTATATAGATCATCACTAGATCAATTTTTAGAGTTTTAAAACGAAGTGAAGAACGAATTTAATTTTCCGTAGAAGTAAAATTTAACTAATCATGGACAATATGGATATTCATGAGGATTTAGCTCTGAGTTTACAACTAAACACCCTTATTATTAATTTCTATAAGAGGAAGATATGAATGGTTTATCGGGAATCAATCACTTCTGCGATTACTCGCTACTTCTTATTTAATGGTATGTTTCGTGAGGGAGAGGAAACTATGACTTTTGAATATGCAGACGCGAATCTTGTTGAAGTGGAAGAATCCTTAGAGAAGGAATTCACAGGAAGCGCTAGAAAATTTACAGTAGATCTCGATAATTTCGATGAAGAGAACAATTATGCAGAAATCCTAGTCGGATTTACTGTGTGGCCTTACGAAGATGATGATTCTGAAATTGTCTTGATAGTGAATTCAATCCATGATGAACTGGAAAAAGTGGGTTTTGTTGAAGACGATAGATATTACGTTGGAGATGGGCCCGATATCCGCTAGCTCCATAATTGATGAAAATCTTGGATTTGCGATCCGTAGATTCTCCTGAAGGTCTGATGGACAGATTGAGGTGGAACTAAACCTGCTTCGGTGATATAAGCAGAAATATTACCCCGATCAATGGTTTCAAATGCGGGGTTAAGAACTCTTACTCCTTCAGGACAGTCTTCATCCCAGATTTCGGTAGGCGAGCGCATCTCTATTTCGCTTAAACGGCCAATACTTGTAGCTTGGTCATATTTCAGAAGAGATGTGCAAATATAAAGCGGAATATGTTCTTCTTCTGAAGCTAAGGCACATAAACGTGATCCAATTTTATTAAGAGCAACTCCTTCCACTGTAATTGCATCTGCCCCTAGAAATATCATATGAGGATTAAATGAGTTCATAGCCCATCGCATTGCAGAATCCACGACATGAGTTACTCGAATATTCTTCTCTGCAAGAATTTTTGCCGTTTTTCGACCCTGAAACAGGGGTCTTGTCTCTGTGTTAATTACGTCAAAGTCTTTTCCTTGTTTTGCGGCCTCTAAGAATATACCAACACTAATTGATGAATGGCAGTGCGTCAGAACCCTAGATCCATCCCTAATGCGTTCAGCTCCAATTTTAAATATCCGCTTTTTGGCATCATCAATCAACTTAACGTATTCTTTACCAAGGTTTGATGCAGCCTCTTTTCCTTCACGTCTTAATCCTGTCATGACATATCGAAGACCATTTCTTAAAGCGGGTTCAGTAACTCTAACAAAGCTTAATTCCTCAACAAGTGATTCAAGGTGGATGAAAAGTTCTTCATCTTTCAAGGGAACAGATTCAGCATGTTTAGCGAACGCTTCCACCCCAAAAATCGCTACGTTTGTTGCCCCTTGAATTTTCAGTGTTTTTATATCATCCATTGTTTGGCGTAGTTGTTTATATTCCGTTGTTTCGTAAATGCGGGAAGACATCAGTGATTCATCTCAATAACTCTGAAATATTTACTAGGTATTCTTTTAAAAATTTAATTATGCTTAGATATTGAATATATTGGAGGCGATCCCATAGGTTTTAGTAAGTAAAAGGTTATCAGTAATTATATAACACCAACGAAGTCGAAAAGAAATTACGAAACATTCGCACCATTTCGCCTCAAGTTGTCCAAAATATCCAAGATTTGTGAAAAAACTATGTCAAGCATCCTCAGAAGAATATTCAAGGGAAAAGAACAACAGCATCAGATTGTCATTATTGGCCTTGACAGTGCGGGTAAAACAACCATTGTTAATCGACTTTTACGTTCCGAATTTATACCCACAACGAGAACTCTAGGTGTAAACTATCGAACTGTTAAATATCGTCAAATTATGTTTAGCTTGATTGATCTTGGGGGACAAGAAATTTATAGGAACTTGCTTTGGCAACCCTCTCTTGAAAAAGCAGATGCAATTGTATTTGTGCTTGATAGTGCCGATCTTCGTATTAATGAGGCTTCCAAAGCTTTTTGGGAATCAATCCAACAAAACGAAAATGCACCAGTCTTATTTATAGCAAATAAAATTGATCTTCCTGGTGCTCGTACATTTGATACAATCGTACAAGATTTGGATTTAACGCGCGCAACTCGTTCATCTCGACCAGTTGGGCTTTTTAGAATATCAGCAAAGACGGGTGAAAATTTCTACGATGCATTTGATTGGTTAGCTGATGTTGTGGTAGGTTCCGAATCAGTTTTCAAATGTAAATTAAGAGTGGTCATTCTAATCGATTTAGAATCTCTTAAAATTTGGACTACAAAGTTTTCTCCCCTTAGGAACGAAGTCCTTGACGAATTCAACAAGAGTATATCGGAGACAATGCAAGATCTCATGAAAGAACCAGCAGGGATGGAAGTGATTATTGCCTCTGACCTGCAATTAGTGGTTGTAAAAAATCACCCTCTTGTAGTAGGATTAATAATTGGTTATTCGGATTCTGTTGTTCGATCTAAATTGATTGCTGACCGACTAATGAATACAGCAAGTTCATCTATAGAAATTGGAGAGTTCAGTTCTCCTGTTTTAACTAAGCTTCTTAAACGTCAATGGCCCTTAGATATCTACAAACCGAAAGCTCAAGAAGACTAGATTTTTGGGATATATTCGGCAGAAAAATACTAAAGATACCCTCTGATGTCCAGGATATCTTTCCGAGCAATTTCTGATTTACCTAGCAATTTTTTCTCGAGTTCCTCAAACTCTCTAACGATATGTTCATTTGCGCTTGGGTGTACAGCCTTTTTTGCTTCAAGAAAATGTTTCATGGAGATTTCTTTTATTTCCAAATCTTCACGTAGAGCAATCATAACGGCTTCTCGACAAATAGCAGCAATATCTGCTCCAACATACCCCGAAAGATCAGTGGCAAATTTATTCAAATCGACATCTGCGGCTAAGCTCATTCCCTTTGTATGGATGTCAAAAATTTTCCTACGACTCTCGACTTCAGGTGGTGGAACAAGTAATAAACGATCAAATCTACCAGAACGTAATAGAGCAGGATCTATCATATCTGGACGATTACTGGCTCCTAAAACTACTACATCCTGTAAACTTTCTAATCCATCAATAAGAGAGAGAATCTGATTTACAACATTCTCCATAACGTGATCTCCTCCACTAAATGCCCCGCGTCGGGGAGCAATAGCATCCAATTCGTCTAGAAAAATTATTGAGGGAGAGGCTTGTTTGGCTTTCCTGAAAATATTACGGACATGTTTTTCACTTTCTCCAACCCATTTAGAAAGTAATTCTGGCCCCCGTATTGCTATGAAATTCGCTTGGCTCTCCGTTGCCACAGCTTTCGCTAATAAAGTTTTTCCAGTACCTGGTGGGCCATATAGAAGTATCCCGTGAGGTGGACTGACTCCATGCCTGTTAAAAATTTCAGGACGATTGATAGGCAATTCCACTGCTTCTATCAATTGTTGCTTGACGTTTTCTAATCCTCCCACATCCTCCCACCGGGTATTTGGAATCTCCAATAAAACTTCTCTCATTGCAGAGGGTTCAGTAATTTTTAATGCCTCGTCAAAATTCTCTTTGGAAACAACAAGAATAGAGAGAATTTCTGGTGTTAAAGGCTTATCAAAATCAATCTGGGGTAGTATTTTCCTAAGTGTGTGCATTGCCGCCTCTTTTGTAAGAGCTGCAATGTCTGCACCAACAAAGCCATGAGTTTTTGCTGCATATTTTTTTAAATCTACATCCTGATCAATAGGCATTCCCCGTGTGTGGACAAGTAGAACCTCATATCTACCATTGCGATCAGGGACTCCAATTTCGATCTCTCTATCAAATCTTCCTGGACGTCTTAATGCAGGATCAAGGGCGTTCGGTCGATTTGTTGCTCCGATTACAATTACTTTTCCTCTACTTTTCAAACCATCCATGAGAGCAAGTAGTTGAGCAACTACTCTCCTTTCTACCTCCCCAGTAACTTCCTCACGTTTTACTGCAATAGAATCAAGTTCATCTATGAAAATAATACTTGGAGCGTCTTTTTCCGCCTGTTGAAATATTTCTCGTATTCGTTGTTCACTTTCTCCATAAAATTTGGACATGATTTCAGGTCCAGCAATAGAAACAAAGTTTACTCCAGATTCATTTGCGACTGCTTTTGCTAATAACGTTTTCCCTGTGCCAGGTGGCCCATGTAACAAAACACCTTTTGGAGGATCAATACCCAATCTCTGGAACAGCTCTGGGTGCTTCATGGGTAGCTCAATCATTTCTCTAACTCGTTTGATTTCTTCAGCAAGTCCTCCAATGTCTTCATAGGTTACTCTCGATAGCATCCGAAGATCTTTAGGAGCCTCTTCAATAATTTTTACTTCTGTTCCTTCCCCAATTATTATTATTCCTTCAGGATCCGTGGAAACAACAACTACTTTTATTTCGCCTAAACTAACAGGGCTACTTGTGGTATTAAAGAAACGTGAAATAAAATCATCCATTCCAGCCCCAGTAGATGCGCCAGATGGTGGAATTTTTCGAATTTGTCCAGTTATGACCAAGAGATCACCGCGTGAAATTGGACGGTTTTGAAGGCGTTCTCGAATTATTTCGGCGCGTACTAATAACCGAATTCGTTCCTCGGCTGGTGCTATAGTAATTCGCTTTGCAACACGTTTTTCAATTGGTTTAACTGTGACAGTTTCGCCTAAACTTGTTCCTACGTTTCCTCGGATCAATCCATCCATTCTAACAATTTTTTTTCCGCGATCCTCACGTCTCCCCGGGATTACCAATGCACCAGTTTTACGTGCTCCAGCTCTCTCACTGGAAAGCTCAACAATATCCCCAGTTTCTAAACCAAAATCACGCATGATTGCATAATCTATCCGTACCAATCCACGGCCAACATCACTTTGATTGGCTTCCGCTACTTTCAATGTCAGAGCTTTGTTATTATTACTTACCATTTATTACCCTCATGTCTGTAAGGACATTTTTCTAATAAGAGTGAGGTCTGAGATCCTTTAAAAATTTAAATATATTAACACAATAAAAGTTGTCAGATAGAAGAACATCAATTGAATAAAAGTCTCTATGGAAAGAGCTCTATGATCAGTTTTCCATGGATTTCTCTTTTGTGATTAACTCAGAAAGATAATCCCGCGCCCTTAATACTAAAGTTTTCGCTTCTTCCTGAGTTTTTCCCTTACTTGAAATTATTAGTTGAATATTTTCTTCTTCCTGATAGGATTTTGGTAAAGATTTAATCCATACATCAAATTTTTCTCTTATTTTCATTAAAAAAGGAGCTAGTAATGATTCATCAGTAAAAAAAGTGATAAATTCAGTTTCAAAGTGAAATGATTCTTCTTGTTCACAAATTCCTCGTAATTCGGGGATAATGATCGAGAACATAGCTTTCATTTCTTTTGGAACCCCTGGTAAACAAAAGATCGTGGTATTATGGATTGGATCATTATAGACAATACCAGGAGCTGTTCCTACTGGATTATAAATGGTATTTGTACCTTCTGGTAGAAAGGCCATTTTTTTTCTTGCAGGTGTTATGTTTGATGTTTCCACTAAACCTTGATCATATAATTCTTTATACCGTTTAGTAACAATTTCTAATGCGTTAGAATTTAATTTAGAGGGGACATTTAAAGCCTTAGCTAAGAAATTTGAAGTGGAATCATCCCAAGTTGGGCCTAAACCCCCTGTAATAATTATAACTCTGTAAGTACCTGCAGATAATGAATTCTTAATTTCTAAGGAGACGATTTTCTCTAGATCTGGAATCGTAATAATTTTTAAAACTGAAAACCCGATTCGTGTCATTTCCTTAGCAATATAGTTAGCATTGGTATTCACTGTCTGTCCTGAGAGTAATTCATTCCCTAAAGTCATTATCAGTGTATTGGCCGTAGTTTTGGTCAATCTAATTCACCTTTGTACATTTGTCAAACTTTCCTGTAAATACTCGGCTACTTTAAAATTATACTGAATACTAGAAATCATTATGGAAGAAATAAAAATGGTCTGACAAGTACATCCTTGTTTTCCTTCAGTCCATTCTAACTAGGCATTCTGTTCTTTTTAAATAGAAAGTTATATTTTGACAATGTTATTTTATTATTTAAGAACATCCTAGTATAGAATTAATTAAAGGAGACTAGGTTCTAAATTTCTGGAAAGTTGAATATCATGTCGTCGGAAACAACAGAAGATTCTCTTGTCACAAAAAATGATCTTCATGAATTAGGTGTTGTGGCAACAGAATTACGATCAATTGACCCTACAGTGCAGGTAATTTCTTCTTTAAATGAATCGCAAAAATTAATTACACAGATTCAAAAAATAGAAAAGGATTTAACGACTGCAGGCTTCTTTAAGAAAAGAGGTCTAAGCAAATCTCTTTCTCAGAAGAAAAACCAGTATAACAAAACTACAGAGAAGCTTTTGAATACAGTTCTTGCTGGTTATAGACGAATTTACTTTGATTTAGCTAAAAATATTAAGGAAATAGCAAAATTCGTGCCCCAAGAGACAGGTAACATTAAGAATATCCAAATTCCAAGTTTAGAAACAACACTTATTCTAAAATTTAGCAATGCAGTGTTAAAGATTTATAATAAGGTAGCAGAAGTACTAAAAGGGAAAAATATTTCTACTTTACTATTTAATCGTGAAATTATTGAATTATATGGAAAGTTTGTAAATTTTGACGAGGAAAAAATACGTATATCAAGCCAGACATCCAAAGCAAGTATACACGTTATGATAATTTCGGATCTATTGGGCCTTTATAACAATCTAGAAGCAGAAAATGCATATTTAAAACAGAGAAGAAAGGGAACAGAGGGGAAAATCCAAGCTGAAATTGTTCGTATGGCCTCTACGTTACATCAACATCTTGGTACTATATCTTCGATCGGAATAAAACTTTCAAGCAATATTGAAACTCTTCAAATACATATACAAGAAATTCAAGGTGAGGCGGATACAAGTACATCTGTAGAAAAGCTTATCGAATTGGAGAAAAGGCTTAGCAGTCTAAGAAATGAGTTTATTAATTCGTTAAGAACGTATGAAATTTCATTAAAGACAGAAACTGAAGATCAAATCGGGAGGATTATTCAGCTTGTTGGAGATGACGAAATCGACTCTTTTATAGTTTCAGCACCAAGTATTGATGTTTCTGCCTCTGAAATTCCTGTAATCATACAAGATATCGAAAAAATACGATCATGGCATGCAAAATTGATCATAGCCCTGAAGAAACTTGTTAGCACGGCTGAACTAATAAATGCCGGGAAAACACTACAAGTGATGAAATTTCCTGTTCCAGATGATTTCTTCGACGATGTTAAAAGCATTGAGAAAGAAACTGAGAAAACAAGTGAGCTTCAGCTGTGGGTGGAGTTAGTGAAACGCTACTATGATTTCCGATTCGCACTTGCTGCTGAATGTCAAAATTATTTCTTCCAAATGCTTGAAAACCCACACATTCAAGAAGCCATTAGCTTAACTGACGGTCCTCCAATTCCTACTGTGAAAGATTTTGAATCACTTTCACCAGGACAATTAGTCACAAAAGCTCGCGAAATTAAGGATTGGGAAGCACGCCTGGTTGCATATTTCTCGAAACCAGCCCAGCAAAATTTACGACAGAATCTCATAAGTCTTTACGATACTCGTGAAAGTCTAAAAGACCTATTAGATGATGATTTGGTCGAAGAAATAGAGAATCTTAGAGAATATAAAAGCGAGGATGAAAAAGAAGTTCGTGATCTCGTTAAAGAAATAGATTATTTGAATCAGCTATCAGCGAAAATACGACGTGTAATTTGGGTTGCAATTGATAGTGAAATTCATCCTATCGCTAATCAAATTACCACTCTGGAAACTATTCCTCCGAAACTTAAAGCACATGTTCCTAACCTAGAATTAGAAGATTTAAAATCGATTAGAGAAGAAATAGAAATCTCCACTCAAGATAAAGTCAAGAATTTACTTGATGAATTTGAGAAGATTACTATCTGGAAATATAAGATTTCAACCCGGATTCGCGAGAATATCAAAGGTATTTCATTTCCTTTAATTCCAATCGAAACACGATTTGATCTAAGAGAAAAACGCACTGAGATTGTGAAGCTAATTGATAGCCATGCTGAGGCTGGAAACATTGAAGCGATCGTACGTGAATACCTTTCATTTCTAGAAACAATTGAAGATATGAAAACTGAGATTCTAGTGGAGTTAAAGAAGCAAATTGATGGATTAGAAGCTGTTGATAAAAGATTATTCCGATTGATGAAATCTGGAACTAGCAGTGTGAGTTATAGCTCAGAAAGTGAACTTGAGAATTTAGATTATTCTGAAGCATTGACGGAATATTGGCAATTGCTGACATTTGTAGACAGAAAAATCTCTACTCTTGCTGAGTTGATGAATCGTGAAATATCATCACATATACAAGATTATTCCAAACTTCCTCCTCAATATTCTGCCTTTTTTGAGGAACCTCTTGCTCTTATGAATAAAAAACTAGCGGAATTTCAGACTCATAAGGATATCGTACGATTAGTGGATAGTTACGAAAGTTACAGCCTTGAAAGTATGCAATTAGCTAAGGATTCACTCATAAAATTACATCAGAACCTGTATAATTGGCTAAGAGTCAGTCTTCCTCGAATTCATGAAATTTCTCCTCTTAGTGATAGTGTTTTTGCCGCGGAGCAGAAGATTTACAACTTTCAACCTGAAGAAGTCTCGCATGAGAGATTAGCCCACGATTTAAGGCAATTGATTTACTTCTATGATACTGAAATTGTTGCAGTTTTACTTTCCCATGGAGTATCAAAATCACGAGAAGTGCTTAAAGATGTAAATGACCTCAAGGAAGTAGGTATAAACATCATTGAGTATGTTGGCTCTTATATAGAATCTTTCTCGGAGGTAATAGTAAAACATCAGGAAGATGTTCATCTAAGAGAGATTACTGAGGTGTTTGTGGAAATAGATAAATTGCAAAATGATAATAATGCCTGCAATGCAATTCGTACAACTGGAGAGCGCTATATAGCAGAAATCCAAGATACAATTGAATATTTATTTGGTTCTTTTCAGATTGATCTTCGTGCCGAGGATCGAATCGATTTTGCATATTTAAGTGATTTCCAACGAATCGCTACCAATAATAATGTTCATCATTTGACTCAGGCAATCATCAAACTGAATCAAATAAGAGCTGTCGTAGTTGAATTAATGAAAGTAATTGAAAAGGATCGTAATGCGAACTTACAGACCAAATTAGGAACTCTAGATTATTATTCAAACATTCAAGAGGTCTTCAAGCAATATTCCGATGAAGCATCAGAAAAGATATATCCTTTATCAAAATTACTTGAAGAACGCGCAGAGTTAATGAATACACATGATTTGCGACTTATATTGAATCTATTCCCAAAAATCGAAAGCCAACGAGAGGAGTGGGAAAAAGTATCAATTCAATTAAATAGATGGCATAGCGCATTTAGGATGTTTCGTGCTCGCTACTTACCTTCAGAAAACATTGAAGAGAATAAGAGACAATTTAAGGAGATAACGAAGAAAATAACAGAAACTTATCCCCGTAATAAAGTTATTGGAGCATATTTATCATTAGTAATGAAATTATTTATTGAAATTAAATCTGGTATAGAACTAGAATAAAAGGAAGATCAGATATGACAATGGAAGAAACAGAAAGCGAAATATTTGCACTTGATCCTTAGAATTCTTCTTTATCAGCGTGTTTTGTATTTTTGGATACTACTTTCCTGCTTATTCTCGTGTCGTAAATCTTACCTAAGGACATAGATTTCGAGGAAATCATCACTTGCGAGTCTATTAGCTTGCATAATACAGTCTTCACACATCTCTTCCTTGAAAAGTCAGCAGTGGTAATATTTCATCACGTAAGTTACGAAAAAACCATTATACAATGCATACTCACCGAAAAGTGATTTGAACACAAAAGCGAGTGTTCTCATAAGTAGGAAAGTGACTGACTTTCACCAATCTATTTTGAAGGATGGAAAAGACCACCCCAAAACACATTAAGAGTTACTACAAGTCTAAACAGGATGATTCGGAGTTGAGGAGAAATACTACTTGCTATGGCCTGAAAATCGACGAGAATCTCTTTGACTTGTAACCGAGAACGAATAATATTGCATAGATTGAAATGTTGAGTCCTCTCGTCAGTGAGTCTTGCATAAGTGTCAAAACCTAATTTATTCTTTTTCATTGTAGAAGGAGGGAAAAAACCGCGTTTTCTTAAACGATGACTGTTTCTTTTGCTCCCTACTATCTGGAATCTTGAGTAACACTGGATATTTCAGCTTAGTACTTCTCTTGAAAAATCTAACAGTCACGAGTAAGAATGAAAGATAAAATAACGAATAAACTAAGGCTGCAATCAGGGCAGCTACTAAATCACCTTTTGATCGTAATGTCACCTCAACAAATATTGAGAAAAATACAACATAAAGCCAGTTAACACAGAATTTTGGAACTAAACCCTGTCTTAGCATAGTATAGATGATCATCATCTGATCTGAAGAACTAGGCATCAAAGCGTGAAAAAGAACCAATGAGGCGTAGATATGTATTAGGAAACCCATCATTCCTCCTACTTCTATTAACGGTAGTAAAGCTAAATAAACGATGAAAAAAGTTAGAGTGTGTTTCCAAGGAGCCATTGCTACCTTTATCATGTCGTCTAAGGTCGTACAAGTACAATAAACGTTTGAACCTTCAGCTCGCGTATCAATTTCAAAGCGATTATATACTCCGAATTCAATTTGTCTCTTGTCCCTGTTGGAAGGCTCTTTTATATGCCCTTGTTTTTCTTGCTCTCTATTTATTTGTTCTTCGATTTCACGCGCCACCGTCATGTGTGCATGTAAGTGAATTAGTCTAAAAGGCCAGGTCAGAAAATCAGCGAGAGGATTTAGGAAAGAAAATATTAGTAATATGCATTTTACAAAGAAATAACTGAAAACAATGAACATTATGGCTTTGAATGGGTCAGATAAATCGAGCTGGCCGATATACCAACCAATAAAGGATTCTCCTAACGGTTGTAGAAAGTTTTCAAGTAAGGAGATCATATTTCTTCATAATATAATTCGAATTCTCTCTTAAATATTTGAAAATTCGGCTCTTTTACATAATTTCAAATTTATAAATAAAAATACGAATCAATAGTGATGAAAGCAACAAATATAGTAACAAGGGGTATACTAAATGCTCACAAGAATTATCTCAATGGAAAATTATTTCTTGAAGAAAAAAAACAAGAAAATGCTCTAGAATGTTTTTTAAAATCAAAAAATCTATTTCAAGAGGAATTAAATAGGTTATGTACTTTCGATACACGCTTGATGTGGGAACAAGAACTAAAATTAGTAAATCAAGAAATTTTTAAATTAGAAAAGGGAACTAAGCTAAATCTGGACAAGTTTACCGAAGATACAGACTCTAGTTCGAGATTTGATAGGTGGATATCACGGATAAGAGAAGTACACCCAAGATCAGGAACAATGGATACAAATGTTATTGGTTTGGAATTGGTTAAAGGAACATTAGATAAAGTAATATCATTACCCCTAGAAAGACCTGATATTTGGATAATAAGTCCTTCTCCTCCAAGAAGTATTCTACTTTATGGAGCACCAGGATGCGGAAAAACACTAATTGTCAAGGTAACAGCTCAAAAAGCAGGTCTTCCCATATATAACATCACCTTAGGAGAATTACTAAGTAAATGGTTTGGAGAAAGTGAGAAAAAGATAGAATATTTATTTGAAGTTGCATATAAAGAACCTGATGGGTGCATTCTATTCTTTGATGAAATTGATGCCTTAGTTGGCCAAATGAGCAATGATTCTGATGCAATTAATCGAGTACGGAAAGCGTTTTTGACAGCCTTAGATGGTTATAAAGTACCAAAACCAAATAAAGTGATTGTTATTGGTTTGACCAATAGGCCTGATTTATTAGACGGAGCTACAATGAGACGGTTCGATAGAAGGGTTTATGTACCTCCTCCTAACTACGACGCTATTCTGAAATTGATTCAAAATATTGTAAATAAAACTGACATGAATTTAGATCTATTCTCAGACTCATGGCAGAAAGTAATACATTCCATGCTTGGATTAACTGCTGATGAGATATGTAAAATTATTCATGGTGCTATTTGGGAAACAGCAGACAGTATTATTAACCGAGAGGAAGAATTAGGGGAGAAATTCCTGAAAAAAATTAAAGATCTTTTGTTAGACATGACGCCTTATTTTTGTACATTTGAAGCACTGGAACCATCAGTATTTTTGTTCTTGGATAAACAATATGGATTTCCAAAGACGAAGGAAGAGGCTTATTGTTGGGAACCATCATTTAATAGCCGAAAACACCGTTTAATTCAACTACACCCCGAACCGAAGGTAATACACAAAAGGAAATTGTCAAGACGGATTTAAAATTCCTGTATTACACTCCTAATTTGATGCGGATGATATTATTTTATATTTAACTTATGTAACAGGTTTTTCTTTAGACTAGGAGATTTTGTATAAGAAAAGGTGCTTTCAGAAGTTTCAGATTGTTTTTTATTTCGACACTGCTTAGGTATTTCAGGGGAAAGAGTAGGATATTTGTGAAAAGTATTAGTTAATCCACATTCTTCACTTACCTCTGCAATACTAAGCAGGCGCATTTTGAATCCAGGTATCAGTTCATGCAATACCCCTTGGAAATTTTCTAGATGTTTACAGGTCTGTTTTAAATAATAGGATTGCTGTTCTTCTCCAAGCTTGGTCCATGGTTGAGCCATCAACAACTCGTAAATCACAAGGTAAACTGAACCTTGCTGACTTTCAATATGAATTATGGAGAATTGATCTTGGAATCGTAATCTATCTAAATAATCCTCCGTTTCTACTGTTGAGAAGAATAGGATACCTGTGACCGCATATAAAGACTGATTGCTATCTATAAGTAACGTATTTGGTATTGCATCAGCACTCATAAGACTAAGTTCAGCAATTGGTTCTCCTCTAATAATCTCGTTTCGATTCAAAATTATTAGATAAAACTCTGCTCCAATGTAACCCAAAATACCTAATAACATTCTCATTAGTTTAAATTGAAACAAAAGCATCCCTAGTTCATAAAAAGAAATAAAAACAAATAGCTTCAGGAGCATATCTTTTGATATCATACTTCATCTATCTCCTAATTTTTTTATTTGTTTTCCCTCATTGGTTTCCTGCTCCTTGTAGATTACATAAAGGGGTACTCCGAAGAGAACTCCAGTGAAGAAAATAGCCATTATCTCCTCAGGGATGGGGTGGTCAGGAATATCTATTCTAGACCAAAAATTTGGTATATAATTAGTTTGAAAGTCGACTGTGTGAACTGAAATTTTAATCGTGTATTCACCGTTGTCACTTGTTTCACTGGGGAAAATTTTTATTCCTATTTCTGTGAAATTCTTATCTAGGATTAGTGTGAATCGTATGAGTGGATTTAACTGTGGTATGGTACTCAAAGTGGTACCTATCAAAGTCAATGTTTCTATCTCAATATTGGTATTCAGAAGCAATGTTGAATACAACTTAGCATTAATGGGTAGACGCGTTAGAAATATCGAATTCAGAACGAATCGTCGTTTTTGAAAAAATGATAAGTCTTTAAGTCGGATTTTGAATGTATCAGGCATAATTAATATATCAGATTCTGCAATTTCCAATATTTCCCTAATTATTATTTCATTAAAATCGAATTGTGCATTTATTCCGATGATACTCGGAAAATACTCCAGTGTGACATCTATTCGAAGATGCATCGAAGGGACAAATGAGGATAGACCCTCTAATGGAAGAATTAGTACATTTTCTAGATTAAAATCATAATAGACATCGTAAATATGCTCTGTGTTACAAAATACACGCTCCCAACTATATTCATCAATCTGCACGCAGAGGGTGATCTTTTTCAATTCAGAACCTGCATTTACTACAGTAAATAGTAAAAAGATATCACCACCGTAGAATTCGTATTGGAAGGTCAAGGGTTGAATCCTAATACTAGTAATTTGTTGAGTAACATGGACTTGTTGAGATATACCTAGATCTCTATCCATGAACGGAGATTGTGACATCGTGGGAATAGCCGTTACAGTTTTAACTGAGGTAAATGTAAATAATCGAAGATTTATAAAGAGAAAAATAAGTAAAAGGAAAATACTATATGGTTGATGTCGACTCAATTCACTCCTCTCTCCTGAAATACAGATTTTAATAAAATATCAAAATCGTAACCATGGATTTCGTCAATATGTAATGGATCTCTTAAATTATCAATAAGAATCAGTAAACAAGCAAGAACTACAACCCCTTTACATAATAGGACAATTCTATGGTTGATTCCACGTTCTTCTCTGCTTAATAAACTACTATGAAGACGTAATTTTAATCTTGGTCTCGTATGCTGATTAAATAGATAGTTTTTGCGTCTATCCTGAGAAAATAGAGTGGATGTAAAGCCAATGGGAATTCCCTCCTCACTGAATATATCAAGAATCAAATGGGATCCAATTGAAAGAAATATCCCTCTTACAAGTAAACAGAATATCTGATTTTCGGTATTGACCCCTAAAAAGACAAGGAATAGAAATAATAAAATTATAGGGTTATGCGTAAGCGGATGTCTACATCTCTCTGCACAAGTTTTCATTTTTTGATCCGTACAGAAATACTTGTCCAGAATATTAGGAAAAACGCTAATAAAACTCAGGCCTACAGCAAAGGGGAGAAATAGAATCTGAATCATAGGTTTTTGCATATTGAGGAAAAGAATATCCAGCAAAATGAGTGAGAAAGCAAACCAGAAATGAGTACGATTCTCTATCGCTACAACCTCAATATTGATTGTGTTTGGTCTTTATAAATTCGAAATCACAATTCGTGGATTTTGAATATTTAAGGTGGAATTAGGATCAATATTGATCAATGGTTTTGAGTGAGCGAATTGGGAACTGTAACAACACCTCCAACGAGAGTAAAGATTTCGTTATACCAAGATGACGTTTTAGTAGTTGAAACCAAGAGGTCTACGAACTTACTAGTAACAGATATCACCTTAGTATCAGTGATAGGAATAATAGTTTATAACACAAGCAGTTTTTCATTAATCAGAAAGGTTATTGAAAATAACACCAGAGTCTCAATGTGGAGAGCTAATAGAATCGTACAAAAAATTACCAAACATAACAAAATCCCTGTAGAAACATTATACAGTCATAATTTGATGATCATCAAAGAATCAATGTGTGGTTACGGATCGATACCAAAATTTTTGATGGAAAGAGCATATGATAGCTTAATAGAAAAAAGAACGGCGGTATTGAGCACTCTTTTGAATGGGTTTCAACTTAAAATCCTCTCAAAGAACTTATTGAAGAGAGCTTTTATTCATAAAAAAACAATCAAAGAATTATGGCAAGAAATTCCATACGATTTGGAGTTCGTCCGATCAGTCGCCGAATTGGAACGGGTACCAAAACGAATAGTACCTTCACTGCCATTCAGCAATGGGAACATCAGAATTCCGATTGGTAGGTTATTTCTGAACTCGCAACGAGAAGTTGGATTTAATATACTTCCAAAACTAGTCATAATGGGAGGATCTGACCATAAACTTGCGATAGGAACATTACAGAGCTTCATTAAAACTGTGACGGTGAGAGGAGAAAAAGTTATTATCATTGACCTAGGAAATGAGCTGGGTGGATTAAACGAAGCAACGAGTAGTGAGTCCAATCCCAATCTGCAGCTGAAGGAATTTCATATAGGAAGGAATTTTCTTCTCAATCTGTTTAAGGTAGATATTCCTACTTCGCAAGAAAATCCGATGAGTAGGATGGTTTTTCAGGCAAATTCCATTGCCAATATTTTAGGTTATGCAAGTGATTCCACCGAAGTAATGTCCCATCTATCCTTATTGAAAACGAAGGTACTAGATTCGATCCAGAAACATTCGTCAAAGGATTATACACTAGCTCAATTCGTTGAATCAGAGGTGTTCGCAAAGCCAACATCTGAGTTTGAATTTTCAATTATAGAGCAACTAAGCGCGGAATTGAGTATTTTTGCAGGATTTGACCATTTGAATCACATAGAGTTCGATCAAGAATATGATTTCTATCTCGATCCAAGTCCAGGAATAACGCTTTTCCATTTTCCTAACCAAATTTCTCCAATTAAACGTGTAACATTCGCTTTCCTCCTACAAAAAATCGGAATGAGGTGTGACCCAAAAACAGTAGTTGTCATTACAAATGCATCCCAGATGTTAAAAAATACTGAAGAAAATTTGCGAAATAGAGGTAATACATTATACGAGGAAACAATAGGGAGATATTGTGAACAGATAACCCGAACAGGATGTTTAACCCTAGTTACAAGTTCTTTTGCAAAACTTCATCCTGATATCAAAGAAATGAAAAGCAGTGTGATCTCCTTAAAGATGGTAGATCCTCAGGATAGGAAATGGTTAATCGAGAGGTTTGCCCTAAATCGATATTTAGATAATCCAAATGATTTCTTGGAGAGTTTGGACGGAGAAGGATTGCTTTTTAGGCATGATATACCGCATACGGTTGATCATTATATTCCTTATACCCTGGAACCAATATTAGAGCAGATTTATTAACATAGGAAGGACTCGCTCTCCTCTAATGAAGAAAATTTTGAGTTTATAAGTTTCAATTAGTATTGTTATTGAATATTAATGGAAGATCATGATTCTGAGGGGGAAGAACTTCGTTGAATGATGACGAACAAACCCAAACAAAACAATTGGAAGATCAGAAAAGGAAGCAAAAAGAAGAGGAAAATGAGGACTCCAGAGAGTCAGAAAAATTAGACATATTGATGGAAGAGTACATGGACCAGATACTAATAGAAGAAGAAAGTAAACCTTTACAAATCAGTGAAGAAGAGGATAAAAATGAAGAGACATCAATTGAAGTGGAGAGAAGGGAAAAGGAAGAAGAAATAAGCGTAGAACTGATGAGGAGCACAGAAAAGGAGAAAACAGAAGTAAATTTTCAAGAGGAGGTCGAAGAAGTAGAAAGAGAGAAAGAACAAGAGGTGTTACGGGAGGAGTACGAAGATCAAATACTGATGAGCAAGGGAAACACCGAAGAAAGTGTTAATGTTTTACAGGAAGAAAAAATTAGTAATCCAGAAGAAGAAGAGCAGTTAAAGCGTGAAACAGAAAATTTATTGAATGAAAAATATCAAACTCAGTATATTATCAGTGAAGAAGATATTGTTGAAAATCTAGGTGTAAAAAAGGAAAGCAGGGAGCATGAGATTGAGAAAACAATGGCGCAAAGGGAGAATTTAGAGGAAATCAAATCCGACGTTAAAAATAGTCAAGATATAAATTCGTTAATTAAAGAATTAAACACACAACTTGAAACACGAGATCATTTGGACTCTAGTACCTATAGATTACTAACCAACCTTCATGATGAGGGTACCTATCCAAATATTGCTTTTGTGTACAAAAGAGATGGGAGGAAAACAGTAGAACAACTCAATAGACACTTATATGATAAGCTCATAGATAATCAGAGATTAGGGAATTTTAGATTAGAATGGCAACGATTCTGGTTTGAAGGCCTAGGTCAGATTGAACAGACAGAACATGGAAGAAGGATATTTTTACTGGATTTATCCAAAGAAGAAGAACTCCCAACAAGCATGCGTAGAATTTTCTTGGCAAAGAATACGCATACTTGGAATACACTGGTACCAACGAAACGAGAATTACATAGCATGAATATAAGAGAATTTATCGATATTTTATTTGGAAAACGAGTGTCATCAGCGGATTTCGAAAATGTAAAGGACTTTACTTACCAGAAAAAAATGAATAATGTGTGGAGAGAGTTCCAGAGGGTATATAAGAAAGATTTCGATCTAAAAACCACGAAAAGACCTGCATTGTTTGCTTTGAAGCCCGAGTACACAAGAGAAAGCATCGAACATACTTTAATAGGAACATTCTGGAAGTATTATCATGGGCTAGACCGAATTGGGAGGCGAAATATGAAACAATGGGGATACAATAACTTACTGCAATTAATGAAAAATAAAGCCACAGGCGTTTATCCAACTATCGTCGATCCCAATTACATTGGTCAAAAGTTTGTTGTAAGAGTAGTAAACAAGGGGAGGGCATTTAAACGCTTGTTAGGTGAACTAGATGAGATAAAAGAAACTGACCATGGAAAAGTAATCGATAGAATATATCAGTCTTGGATCATTGACAACGAAATTCTTCACTCCAAGGTAATTGATGGATTGATGTGGGGCGTAAAAGAGGCACGATCAACTCACTATATTAAATTTGATAGCATTGCTCATTTAATGAATGAAAAAAACACTTATGGAATCAATGCCGTACTAGAAGCATTTTTTGAAAATAAGAATGTCCTAGACTCCTTAAATACAGACTTAAACCAAAAATTTCGAGCTAGATCAGTGTGTACTTCCTCTGGGTATGCTAGAATTAATTCAGGTGCCTTAAGTACTGCGTATCCTGACCTGAAAATTCACACTGAAAAACCAATAAACGTGCAAATCAAGGATTTAGGTAAGTGTTTTGACCAAAATAAAAAAGAATTAGTTATATATGATCAATTTAAATCGTTTTTCGGGAAGTCAGATAATTTTGAAAACATTACTCTCCATCTCATTAATGGTGTGGATTTAACAAGTGTGTATGACGTGAAATCTCATCCGAATCTGACACAAAACAATGTAGGAATTATTACTATTGGTATTTGGGATGATACTGAAGGGATTAATAAGTTTGGAGAACTCTTTAGCGCACTCAGAATAGCTCAGGATTCTGGATATACTGACAAAGAGGCATTTGATACAGTAGTAAAATACATTGATGGAACAGGCCAGTCCTTTGACAAAACCGATGAGAATACGCTAAGAAAACTTCAAGGATTGTGGTCTAATGATCCTGCAAACCTAATACTGAATGTCATTGAAGTATTCGGGGACAATTTTCAAGAGACCTCTGTGAACAGCATTGTTTCAGATACAACAAAAAAAATTATTTGACACCTTTTCCACTACTCTTATCTTGATAAAAATGTTTCGAAGGAAAGGTAATATTCCATTCTTTCCCCTAAGAGATTTATTAAGGTATTCGGTAAATTGGTAAAAAATCGTTTCCTCTGATCTTATTCTCATGTTATTAAATCTTATAATGACTGAATGCTTAAAGTAATTGAGAAAAATATTTCAAAACATTTATCTAATTCGGAAATAGTGTTGAGATTAATGAATTTCTTTGCTTAAAAAAAGAGTTAAAAACCCTCGGCATGCTAATATGCAGGGTTTATTATCATTAATCCTTAAATCGTTGATAAAGATTAAATTAGAAGTCAGATCAAATCAGTAGGTATAAAGAAAATGGCAATAGACGATCAAGAATCTTCAGAAATCTTTGCGATCGGAATCGGCGAATGTGGAAGCAATTTAGTAGGGAGCTATTTAGCGAAATCCAAAAAAGGAGAACTTCCAGCACGCATACGTGAATTCTTAGTGATGAATACGGATAGGGGAGATTTATTAAAAGCACGAAAAAAATACTCAATCTCATCAAAGCGGACCTTACTCTACTCTGATGCAGAAATTGGAGTGGGTGGAAAATTCTCTGCAGGGTATGAATCAGTAATTAATTCTGAGGACATTATCTTAAACCAGTTACAGGCTTTGGGATATGAAGGAATCAGTGGTTTTTGCATTTTTACAAGTTTTGGAGGAGGAACTGGTTGTGGAGGGACTCCAGCATTAATTCGCTTACTACGAAAGAGGTTTGCAGAACAAGAAAAACGAAAGATATTCATCTACGTATTTGGAGTTCTCCCATTTGTAAACCAATCATCTGAAGCTGTTAATAGCGTCTGGGCACTGTCAAAACTTCTTCGATTACAATTAGAGGAAGGAAACATGGGTCCTGATCTTATTCTTCTTCTTTCAAATAATACTATGCTGAGTCGCGTATTAAGTATGCAAAGAGGAGAAGCAGCTGATTTAATTACACGAGAAAAAGGACTGGATCTCACAGCTTTAGATAGCAATGTAACTAGACCGAATGTATTAGGTCAAACTGAAGCACCACTTCCTGTTCAAATGGAAGAAGCTTTCGTTGAACTAATTAATCCATTAGCACTTGAGTCTATTGCAGAAATGCTTTCACCTGGGGTTCCAGAACTAGGTAAAGAGGTTTTACCTACAACTGATATTGGAGATTTTGCGCTTAAATTAGATAGTGTAGTAGTTCCAGCTATGTTCGATGATTTATCTATCTTTCCTGAAGTGGGAGATGTAGGAAATCAATTAGGAGCAGCAGTTGAGTATACAGCTGCACATTGCAGCCTTACTAATATGGGGAACAATCCTGCTGCTTCATCCGTATTTTCCGTATTAAGTGGACCTAAAGAGATTGCTCGAGTTGAATTCGACCCCTTATTGAAAAAAGCGCTCAGTCCTTTTCTAGCTAAGGGGGCAAGCATTTCTCCCACTTATTGTGCCTATGATGATGAAAAGGCACGAGCTTCTCTATTGTTATTATTCGGTTTACCACGAGTACCAGAATTATATGATATATTAGAAGAAGCCAAGTCGTTGATTCAATTACATAGTGGGGATTCAGAATTGAAACAGCACTGGTTTAAGAGATCAAAAGGGACAACAAAACAGGAATTAGAAAATGCTGTCAGTGATCTGGAAAAATTGTTTGGCTATTATATTAAACCAGATCAAGACCAGGTAAATAAGTGATTTAGGTTCATTTAAGTAGATAAGTAAAGAGGTAGTTAATCAGTATGAATTTTAGTGAAGATCAAAATCCCTCAAAAGGTCCTTCTACCGATCAGAGGCCTCTCGATGTTCTAGAAAACAAAATAGATTTTTTAATAAATTTGAATTTAACTAGTTTAAATTTAATTACTGCTCTGAGTTCATGTATTAGTGATAGAGATGGTATTCCTGATGGAGTACGCAAGGAATTAAGATCAATCCATTCAGCTTTACCAAATCTATTAACTTTTGACAATGCAAAGCCCGTTTTTATGGATCTTGTGGAAAAATTAAACGCCAAGCTAGCTGAAATTATTGGAACACCCGATACTACTAATATTATTGAACAAGCTTATGATACTTCCATCCCAGTTACATCAAATAAAGAAATAATGAAAGGTTTCAATAGGTATGAAAGTTTGATTGATAAATGGGGAATAATTGAGTCCATTGAAGGACTCATGAGTTCATATAGCACCTTATCAAATTTAGCTTTTCCTACATATTATCTTCACGGGTGCAAAGAGATTCAAAGATACACATTAACACAAGAAATTTCGAATCCCAATTCTCATGAAATTATCCAATTTCCATGTCTAAAACTTAAGGATTTGATCTTTAAGCTATTGCGAGAAGCACCTGCAGCTCGTTTATTACAGAATTTGAAAAAAATGTTTCCCCTGCAAAGTAAGATAGAATTGGATGCTTCAGAAGAATCAAATATTCAAGAAATTGTGAAAAAATACATTTCAAATATCTCTGATTTCCTTAATGGAAAAAGAACATTACAGGATACCATACGAATAAGTACATCAGTTCTTCAGCAATATAATCTAGGGTCTGGAGATTTAGAATCTCGGATTCCGAATGTATCTTTTTCTGTTGTGAAAGATATCCAAAAAGAATTTCAACTTGCTAGAGGAAATGATTTTAAACAATTTGTCTATTCAGAAACTATTGTTCTAATTCATCGCTTAAACGATGCTATTCTACGAAATGATAGGTTTATAGTATTACTGCGACGACTTAAGTGATATCTACTACAATTTATACGAAATTCTTGAATTAGTATAGGTTTATATTATTCACTTATCGCTAACAAAAATAGAAAGCTTCTTGTAGATACACCTTTAGTAAAATTAACACAATCTGTAATTCAACAATATTGGAGTAGAAGAGCGAAGTGAGAACTTGGGAATCGAAGAAAGCCTGAAACAAATTATAGATATAAATGTTAAGATCTATCAAATGCTTCAACAGAGCCAGGATGTTTCACAAATCCGAACAGAGCTCGAAAGCTCTATTCGTAATTTTTCTGATGTGGCCTTGGCGATAGATGTTAAATTCCAAGAAAGCGCTCGCACTATTATTCGACATGTGCAAGAATCATATGAAGGACTCAATCCAGAACTTCTCGCCTCTATTGCTCAGCTACCTCCTGTTCTTGCCACATTGGAGTCTTCGTTGTCCGAAATAGAAACTACTTTCAAAAATACAGAAGTAAAAATTAAAGAAGATTTGAGATCAATACGAGCAGCATATGTTGAAGATGTACTCGGGAGAATGAACACATTAGCTGAGAGTATATCAGAATCAGTCAGCGTTTCCACCGAGAAGACAAGTAATCTTTATGAAGCAAGTATTACACAGTTTGTACAGATTTCTGAAGATTTAAAGACAATGGAAAGTCACCTAAATTCCCTAATAGAGAATCAGACTGATCAACTAGCTACGGTTGCAGAACTTCGAGATCGAGTCAGTGCAATTATACAGGTCGAATTGGCATCATTACGTGATCACATAAATATAAATCTAGAAAATTCTGTCAATGAGTTAAAAACCTCTGTTACAGAGCGACTTATGGTACAAGATGGAACTATTCAAAGACTATCTCAAACAGTAGAAGGATTAAATCAATCAGTTTCTAATTTACCTGAAGTAATAAAGGGGGAGATTAATTTAGCTGTAGATACGAAGTTAATTAGCACAATTGAAAAAATGGAGAAGGAGAATAAAAAAACAACCGCTTTAGTTGTGGGTTTAATACGAAAACTACAAGATGGATCATGAATGACTACGCTGTTAAACTGATACGTTCGAAATTATATGCCTCAAAAACTCCCTTTCGCGTTAATAATTTCAATAATTCGAGGATTTCGCTACTCCGATCCGATCCAAAACGATCGATACAGTCCTGAAAAGATATCATACTGCCTCGTTCTTCTATATCCTCAATAAGTTCATCAAATTCTTCAACAGGGATTATCTTCATTCTATTCTCAATTTCTTGATAACCTCTATAGAAAGTGTACATTCTTATTCCTCTTGGAGTAAGTTCGAACAAGAGCGATCTAGGATACTTTAAATATTCACTTAAACTGGCATACTGATCTTTATAAATACGAGACATCTTATCGCGGAAAAAACGAGTATTTATGAGCGTTTCTAAACCAGAAAAGGCGTTTTTTCTAAAGATAGGATCTTTCAATTCTTCAGAATATAATTCCTCAACTTCTTTTACAATCTGGAGTAGTTGTTTTCGAAGAGTATATTCCTCACGTTCCGCATTATCTTTATCTAAAACTACAAAACAAATTGCATTTACTCTATCTCCCTGTTCAAGAATCATACGTGTTCCCTCTGTATCTTTATCCCCATCTTTGAACCCAACTGTCTGTAGAACGTTTTCAGACATAACTTCTTTTCCAAAAGTTTGTAAAGCGAGAATTAAACTACTAACCATATCCTGATCTTGGTCTGTAGATTCAAAAGATTGATTATAGATATTAAACCCTTCATCAGTAATGAAATATA
>JAEOTQ010000238.1 GCA_016839785.1 Candidatus Hodarchaeota archaeon
GAGCAATTTTTATTTCTACTTTGTTTTGAAATGATGTAATTTAAGCAATAAGATGATAAATCATGAATAATACGATTTTAGTGTATGCCACCCGATGGGGTGCAACAACAGAGACAGCAAAAGAAATCATTCGTACCATAAAAGAGAGATTCGAAATTGACATAGATTTAGTTAATCTGAAAGATAAACGGACAAAAAATCCCAACATAACTCCTTATGATAATGTAATCCTTGGTGTAAGTGTAGCCAAATTTCGATGGGCAAAAGAAGGGAAGAGATTTCTTAAAGATAACCGAGAAAAACTTAATGGAAAGAAGCTCTTTGTATTTGTTTCGTCAGGTGGGGCTGGAGATGCATATAAAGCTAATGACATGGAAAAATATGAACATCTTCAGAAAAAATGGATTGATAACACTCTAAAAAAGTATAATCTAAAATTCACATCACGTAAAGCATTAGGTGGTCGATATGTCGGAAATTTCGCTGATCGTGGGGATAATCGGGATTGGGGTGTTATTCGTAACTGGGCTGAAGAAATTGGAACAATTATAAGTTCAGGAAATTAAAATGGCTGTACAATCTAGAGAAAACGTCAGGTGTTTCAGATTCTGAAGGCTCCAAATATCACAATATAGATATTGTGATTGTACCCAAACACACTAAAAGTATCCCAAAGCCTTGTAAGGGAGAAAATTTCTCCTTAAGAAATACCACTCCTAGAATGACCGCGATAATCGGATTAATCGAAGATATGGGAGTTGCTCGTGAGGCTCCTATTAACTCTATTGAAGAAAAAAAGGTCACAGCTCCTATTCCCCAACTAAGGATGCCAGTAAGTCCAAATACAAAGACATCTCTCTTTGATATAGATTCTTTTGGATTGGCATCGGTGAGGGAAATTAATCGATACTTGTCGAATATCGCCCATGAGAATGCCATCAGGATAGTTAAAATACCAAAACGTACTGTAGCTAGTGAAAACACATCTATCCCAGGGATTTCAAGGAGGTAATCTAACGATAATATTCCAAAACTCCAGAAAATTGCAGCAATTATCGATAGTATTAATCCTTGTCTTATATCCCCAGTTTCTGATAACGAGGATTCTATAGAGGAAGACTTTTTTTGAGAAACAAGACCAATTCCTGCAATCAATATAATTGTTGCACCAATCACGCCCAAAGAGACTATTTCGATCCCAAACACGACGAGGAAGATTATGGTAAATAAAGGATATATTGCGGCTACAGGTTGTGATTTTGAAACATCAATTCTTTGTAAAGATGCAAAAAAAAACAAATCACCCAATGTAACAAACAAACTTGAGAAAAAAAGCATTGGGAGTACATCAAGTTGAAAGAGGATTGATAGCGCTCCAAAACCTGTGGTAAATTGGGTTAATACTGCAAGAAAAGGGACAGCGATGATACCACGATATACCATTGACTGGAACAGTGAATAATCAGCTTTAATAACAGCTTTGTATAACACACCTGCAGATCCCCAGCAAACTGCTGCACCGAATGCGAGAATTATTCCAAGAACTTCATTGCTACTCAAATTATTTCTATCCACTACTAGATTATCAGTATCATCAGGAAAATATCAATCTGTATTAATATCTTGAACAATGTGGGTAAATTTCATAGATAACTTAAATTCGCTTATCAGGGAGCTGTAATTAGTAATTCAACTAGATTTTTTTTTCCGTATCCGGATAATGATGAACAGAAATGCGAATAGGGGTACGAAAGGATAATTAGTAGTATTATCTGTTGTTTCTTCTGATGTTGTAGAGGAAGTCGTTGAGGGCTCATCCAAAGCTTGAGACACTTCGATCAGTGCTTGATCCCAATCAAAGACCAAAATTCGAAAATTACCTACACACTGAGGTTTCGTCAACTGATGGGACTAAAACAATGATTTTTATAAGAAATTTATCTCTAAGCTTTATTAATCTCTTCTATTTTCTGCTTTTCTTCCGTCAATTTTGTTTCTTTGAGGATTAATGAGCTCAGGATGATGAGGGCAAAAAAAGTAGTTATGAGGCTGTTAAATAAGAAAACATTCCATGTCATACCAAAAAGAAGAGATCCATGTGGACTTTGAAGAAAGAGAAAATCCAAACCTAGATCAATGAAATGGGTATCAGTAATTTCCATCAATATTGACAAAATATATTGAACGAATCCTAAGATCAGTAAGGATATCCAAATGATGGGATATCTTCTTAGATATTTCTGACTCTCTTGGTTAAATGAAGCTATCGATACTCCGAGAATAAGAAGTAATGAACCATAGAAAAGATAATCGAAGTATCTATTATATTTGAAAATAGACATGGGTATCAGGACTCCATTTAGTGCAAGAGTGGGAGCGAGATAAGTGAATATTCCTGAAACAATGAGGATGAGAGATAAAATTCCTAATACAAGTGATATTCGTGGATTTGTTGGTTGATATGAGACTAAAAAGGGAAGACCACCAATAAAGAGACATACAAGTCCAAGAAAATATAGATCTCCCCATGAACGAGGTGCAACCTGGATTGTCAAGAATAACGACCAGTATGTCAGAAGTGAGAGTATTTCAATCGCAATACCTATACTTATAAGCAGAAGCCAGACCCTATTGTAATTGGATAAGCTTTGGATGTTCTCAGTTGAAAGTATTACGATTAGATAGTTAGAAAATAATATAATGATTCCTAATATGAAGTAATCGAACCATTTGTGGAAAGGAGCAAGCGGAGGTAGAATATCAACATGAATCGTGAATGAATAAAGAATAAGTGCTAACCCAAGCACTCCGAATGAAATAAAGATTTTATGAATGTTTATCAGTTTATTACGGTTATTTTTGTCCAAAGATGGAAGAATTAGAAGTAAAGCAAAGGTAATCAGGTAAAAACCGAAAGTAAAGAGAGTTACGTATGTAATTCCATAGAATGAATTTATAGGAACTCCAAGGAGGGAATACTCGAAATCAATTTCAAAGATGCCTAAAAAATAGGTAAGCCCAAAGAATATAATCAAACAACCAATTAGTAAGAACCATTTTAGTATTCCTGAATATTTAATTACATTTTCTCTCAAATTGAAAAACACCTCAATACATACAGAATATTTCGAGAGTAAGGAACGTTATAAAATCTTTACTCTGGAGTAAATCTATTCCTCTTTATCAAGACATGTAATTATTATTGGTGGTTTGAAACATTTATTACATGAAATACAATCCGCACGTTTCTTTCCGTCCCGGAATTTCTTTACCAGGTCAGGTTCTCTTATAAAAGGTCGGCAGATAGAAATAAAATCCGCAAAATCCTGATGGAGCTGTTGAATCATGTTTATAGACCGAAATCCTCCAACTACGGACAGTGGCATGTCACCAATGTTTTTTTTTATTCTCCTAGCGTTTTTAGAGAAATAAGCTTCATCTTCAAATTTGGTTCTCGTTGATTGATTACCACTTACCTCAATTGCATCAAGACCCTCTTCAGCTAACCAATTGGCAACTTTTATCGCTTCCTCCACAGGAAATCCTTCCCGAGGTTCGTCTGAATTATTCATCTTCACTAGTACTGGATAGCCAGAACCAACTTGAGATCGGATTCTACGATAAATGGATAGAAGGAGTTGTGCTCTATTCTCCACACTACCTCCCCAAGAATCTTGTCTTTGATTAATTCTGTTAGATAAAAATTGACTTACAAGATATCCATGAGCAGCGTGGATCTGAACAGCATCATAACCGATTTGTTTTGCTTTTAAAGCAGCAGTTCCAAAGCTATCTATCACCGCTTCGATATCTTCTTCCGTCATAGCTTGGGCTTTTTTACCATCAGGAATGGAAGGAGCTTTTTTAGAAACAGAATGAATACCACCATGATTTAATTGAGCAGAAACTTTACTACCGGTTGCTGTATTATGAATCGCTTGGACAATACGTTCAAGTCCATCTAAATGAAAATCGTGGGCAATCCCCGCCATTTTATCATGAGCTTTCCCTTCATCCATTATATAGAGATGCCCTTGAATAATCAAACCTACTTCTCCCAATGCCAACTTAGTGTACAAATCGTAATATTCGTCTATTACTGTACCGTCAAAATTCGCGGCAAATTCAGCCGTTGCTGAACGAATAAATCGGTTTGGTAGTTTCATTGATCCAATTTGTGCAGGATTGAACATATTTGAAAGATAATATTGGATTTTTTAACTCTTTTATAGAGCAATCAAGTCACATACGAAGTCATATACGATTTGAAATCACTACTCCTAATCTAAAATATTTACTCAAAATTTTAAAAGATCAGTAGTATACGGTTCTAGATGAAGTTAAAATGAGAAAAACCATACAAACTAATGAAATAATTCTATTACTTTTGCTGTGTATATTGTTAAATTCGGTTACAAATTCTATTTCTGAATCGTCTATTGAATATGAAACTTATATGAATGTATCCGATACTAAAAAGACTTTAACCGGTGAACCAATATATATTGACGGTGATACCCAATTATTAACTTCTAATTTGTTAGGGGATGGTACTGAAGAAAAACCATTTGTTATTTCTGGTTTAACAATCAACGGTAATTATACAGAAGGTGATAGCTCGACAATATATAGTTTGATAGAAATTAGAAATGTTAACTACTATTTACACATAAAAAATTGTAATTTAATTCGAGGTTATCAGGGGATTTCCTTATCAAATACTCCAAAGGTCGTCTTATCTGATAATCTAATTCAAAACAATCAGGTCGCTGTATCAATAGGAAATTCGGGGGGAACTATCATGCAAGAATCGATATACAAGATTTCCAACAACACAATCATTAATAACGTCGATGGGATGTTCATAGGTGGTTCAGCATCACTAAAAATCGAGAATAATTACATTTACAATAATTCAGAAGGAATAATCGGGGGAATAAGTGTAAGTAATGTTCCAAATGCCTTGATTCAAGATAATAAAATTGTTAATAATACAGGATCTGGAATTAACATTAATATAATGTGTTCAGATTTACATATAGTAAATAATACCATTATAGAAAATGAAGAAGCAGGCATTCTGGTATCTGATAATAGCTTCATTAAAATTAATGATAATTCGATCTCAAGCAATGGGTGGTGTGGAATATGTTTTTTTGAAGTACTTAATTCAACAGTCAGAAATAACACCATTTTCAATAATAATTTGGGTTACGGCGCGACAACTGGAGGTATTGCCTTGAAAGATTCCTCTTATAATACAATTCAATGGAATGATTTTATTTCAAACATAAATTACACATGTTCATCCCAGGCTTATGATGATAGAGGTAGTCGGAACATATATGATCACAATTATTGGAATGAGTGGACATCACCTGATGAAAATCTTGATGGATTAGTTGATACCCCGTATGAAATTTCTACAAGAGATAGATACTTTCAAGACGATCATCCTCTCGTCTATAGTAGATTATATACACTTTCATTACCAAAGATCATATCACCAAATGCGAAGGAATTATTACAGGATAAAGTAAAAATTCTATGGAAAATTGCATCTGATTCTCTGAATAGTTCAGTTAAATATTCAGTTTATTATTCTTATATTTCTAACGGTTCTCCTAGTAATTGGACAACTATAGAAGAAGAGATTCCAACGACCAACATCTTATGGGATACAAATACTCTTCCTGATGGCAATTACTTGATTAAAGTTACTGCTGTTTCTTCACTTGAAGTTAAGGTTGAAACAATATCAGATTCCATCTATACTATCAATAATACTGTCATATACAATACTAGCGATACCATTATTAGCAATTCAAATACAAATCAAATTTTCAATTCCTCAGGACTTCTCTTCATTGAAATCTTACCAATTTTATGCTTATTTGTCCTTTTTAGGAGAAAATTTGATTAGGAGAAACCATTACTCAAGTTTACTGAATATATGACAAAAGGTATTTCTATGTCCGATAGTAACACAACAAAAATTGCAGAACTTTTCAATTCGAAAGATATTCTAGTTAATGATATAGAATATATTAACAAAGGAGTAGGTTCAAAATTTTATAAGGTCGCTTCTAATGACAATGTATATGGCATAAAGATTTGTATGTATCCAAAAAGGAGCAAAAAAGTAAAAAATGAAGCTAAAATCAGAAGTGATTTGATTGCTAAAGGTCTAACCTTTATACCATCTGCTCTTCATGTTGACGATGAAGTTTTTAAGAATGGGGCAGTAGTATTTGATTTCATTATTGGAAAACCTCCTGATTTTACGAAAAAAGAGAATATATCACAACTTGCCAAAAATCTTTCTGAACTGCATAAGTTAGATTTACAAATTATACCAGATGGATTTACTTTAATAGAAGAGTCATTTGATCATTTAAAAGCCCTTGTTGAGTTCTCACTTCAGGAATACAGTTATTTAATCAATAATACTTTTGAACGAGGATTAAAGCAGTCTCTGGATGGGATTTGGAATTTTATTCATGCAAATAAACATGGATCTCAACATGGATTAAAGAGTCAAATTCACGCTAATCTAAATGATAATTGTATACAGGATGAAACAGGGAAAATTTGGCTGATTGACTGGGAAACCGCATACATTGGTGATACAATAGATGAAATCATATACTTTCCCTTTGATATGAAGCTACCGGTTGATTGTGAAAGGTTTTTTTACCAAGAATACACACGATTTTTCGAACCAGCAAGAAACATTGATTTTCTTTGTTCAAAGCGTGTCTATTTGGGTTTATTCCCCATTTATAATATTTGTTGGAGCTTAGATTTTCTTAATTCTTATCTAATAAACAATTTAAACTATAAAGATAAATTCAATAGTCTATTAGAGGCCATAAGATCAGCTAAATCATTTGAATCAATACCTAAAGATACAGGAAAACTACTAGATTTAGCCACTCAACAGATGGACATAGAAAAGATAAGATTTACAATTCAAAGACCATAATCAATGTTTAGGAATTTTGAGATATGTACGGACTTATTAACCTGAACACGTTTATGTTTTAGCTTCTCCCCTCTTAATCCATCTTCTGATGCTTTTGTTTTTCCTCATTTTCATTCCAAACAAAAATCGTAGAGTATTCTCTTCTCTTATAATAAGCAATAAGATGCTGATGCATACAAATGCCGATGAAAGGATCAAAAGGAACTTCATGAGAACGTCTAATTCCAACTGAATAATAAAGAAACCCCATACTATCAGAACAGTTTGATGCAAGATATAA
>JAEOTQ010000248.1 GCA_016839785.1 Candidatus Hodarchaeota archaeon
AGGGATACCTTTCATTGAGTAGTGTGGATAACTGGGGGAGTAAAGCAGACAGGCCTAGTGCTAGATATGGGCCTTCGATGGTTTATGTTTCTAAATCAGATAAATTAGTTTTATTTGGTGGCTCTGTGGGTGGGGATGAAACATGGATCTATGATCCCCCTACTAATACTTGGACGAAAATGAATCCTGTAAACAAACCTAGTGCAAGACGACGGCATTCAATGGCTTATGATTATCAGTCAGATAAAATTGTCTTATTCGGAGGCTCAAGTGGTGGGGATGAAACCTGGGTTTATGATCTCATGACAAATACATGGACAAATATGAATCCCTCCCCAAAACCAAACCCAAGACAAGATCATACAATCGTTTATGATTCAATTTCCGATAAGATCATTTTATTTGGAGGGAATGCTGGTGGGAGTAATTATTTACAGGATACTTGGATATATGATTTAGAAACCAATACTTGGACCAATAAGAATCCTTCAGCTAAACCTAGTGCAAGAAAGGATTTTGGTATGGCTTTCGATTCTAGTGCAGGCAAAGCTATTTTATTTGGCGGATATGATGGAGCTTACCAAGGGGATACATGGGCGTATGATCTACCTACTAATACATGGTCAAACAAGAACCCAGCATCAAAACCTAGCGTGAGATGGGGTCAAGCGATGGCCTATAATTCACATTCTAATAAAACAGTTTTATATGGAGGGTTATATGGAGCCCGGCTTAGCGATACGTGGGCGTATGATTTTCCCACTAATACCTGGACAAATATGAACCCCCCAACCAATCCTGGTGCAAGAGATTGGCACGCTATGTCTTATGATAGCAAATCGCGTAAGATATTGCTATTTGGAGGAAGAGGAGGTGGTGATGATATCTGGGGGTACATTTATCCAACCAATACCTGGACTCGTATGAATCCCTCCACTCCTCCTAGCGCAAGATACGGACATAGTATGACTTATAATGATCAGTTGAATAAGATAATATTATTTGGGGGCACAGCTGGAGGGACAGAAACCTGGAGTTATACTCCAGCAAACAATACTTGGAAGCAATTATTTCCCTCGATTAATCCTTCAGCACGATATTACCATTCAATGGTTTATGATACTCACACTAAAAAGTTTATCTTATTTGGAGGAAATAGTAGCTCTTCTTCGTTTGGTGATACCTGGAGCTATGATGACTCCACTAATACTTGGACAAACATGAGTCCCTCCCTCTCCCCTAGTTCCAGATAT
Source organism: Candidatus Hodarchaeota archaeon (assembly GCA_016839785.1). Taxonomy (GTDB): domain Archaea; phylum Asgardarchaeota; class Heimdallarchaeia; order Hodarchaeales; family Hodarchaeaceae; genus Hodarchaeum. Next base: position 1,254 of record JAEOTQ010000248.1, read on the forward strand.
GGACAATCTATGATTTATGATACACATTCAAACAGAATTGTCTTATTTGGAGGAGACAATGGATCCTCCTCCTTCAATGACACTTGGAGTTATGATTTACAGACAAATACGTGGATTGAGTTATATCCATCAGGCGCACCTACCCCAAGGTATTTTCATCAGATGGTCTACAATTCATATTTTGGGAAGGTACTCCTGTTTGGAGGAACAAGTGGAGGAGCTGAGACCTGGATTTATGATCTTTCTACAAATACATGGACGAATATGAACCCCTGGTATTCCCCCAATAGTAGATATGGGCATTCAATGATCTATAACGAAAACACTAGTAAGATTATACTATTTGGAGGATCAGAAAGCGGAGACGAAACATGGAGTTATCAGCTTCAAACCAACACCTGGACTCATTTCTATCCCCTAGTGAGTCCCGGCGCAAGATATCATCATTCAATGGTCTATGATTCCCAATCCAGTCAAATTGTCCTTTTTGGAGGAATTAATGGCGGTACAGGTATATGGGCATATCCCAAAGGGGATAGTAATGTCAATAAAATGGGGACATTGAAATCAAACTTATTTCCTCTAGGAAATATTTACAATATTTCTGGAGAATTTGTTTGGAATCCACTTATTCAGCCAGTCGACACTCTATTAAAAATTCAGATTGGCTTATCTAATACCACTCACTTTGAAGATATTCAATACTCTGATTTTTATTCTTCAGGTTTTTACTTTAAAGGACTAGCTCAGTATATTTGCTATCAAGTGACCTTAGAGTCTGATGTAACCCAGACTTCCTCTCCGATTTTGGCTAATATCAATATTAATTATTCATTAGAGAAACCCCAAGCTATAGTTCAAATAATTTCTCTTCAGAATGATAGTAGGGTTGAAGCAATGGTGGATATCTCTGTTCTTGCCGATTCTCCTAATGGTATTGAAAAAGTGTGTTTTTACGTGGGTGGTTTGTTAATTTCAATGGATGATAGCGCGCCCTACAGCTGTTTGTGGAATAGTATTAATTCAAAGAATGATTACATTTCTGTGTTAGTTGTTGCAGTTAGTAAGCTTGGCCAAGAAAGCATTGTCTCTATTCAAGTCCTTGTTGACAATCCTGTAGATCCTGTGTTAACAGAACCTAGTGCCCCATCAGGTCTCACGACTACTGCTGGTGAAAATATTGTCACCTTGAGTTGGAACGTACCCAGTGATGATGGTGGGTCAGCAATTACGCATTATAAGATTTACCGGGGTATCAAAAGTGGTGAATACTTACTCTTGGGCTTAGCTACTAATACGAATTTTACTGATACTACTGTTACAGGAGAAACAACCTATTATTATGTGGTTACTGCTATTAATGCCATTGGTGAGAGTATATTTTCTATCGAGGTCGATGCTACCCCATCAGGAATATCGGAAATCCCTCCAACAACAGTACCTAATTCCCCCCAAAGTCTTTCTGCTACTGCTGGGGATAATTTTGTTGAATTGAGCTGGACTGCTCCCAGTGATGACGGTGGATCAGCGATTACGCATTATAAGATTTACCGGGGTACCACAAGTGGTAATTATCTATTTTTAGGCATATCTATAGATACCACCTTTAATGACACTCTACTTATCGGGGAGACAACCTATTATTATGTGGTTACTGCTATTAATGCCATAGGCGAGAGTATATTCTCTACCGAGGTCAATACCACTCCAACAGGGATATCAGTTCCCAAATCGGGCTCTTTTCCCAGTTTACCCTTTTTACTCGTATTCTTTGGAATCTTCGTGGTCGTCATTCGGAAGTCTAAGAGGTCTTAGAGCAGAACCTCTAAACCTTCCAGTAAAGAGATTACTCTCCTCCTCCTTTCTATTTGTTTTTATTCGAATATTGATAAAAAACTCTCTGGAGCTAAGCTGGTTGCTAACATAACTCTATTAATATCGCTATGCTCCATCCAATCACAATGTTTCAACCAGTACTGATTAATTTCTTCGATTAGTGACCAATATTCCTCTAATACGTTCATTTTTTTCGCTGCGTGTAAACCAATGGCTAGACCGAGTTCTCTGAATGCTAATCCATGTGTTAATCGACAGTATCCGAGGCTTTTTTGAGCAGCCTGAATGAGCTCATGGTTTATCTCAAAATCGGTGTCCAGCTGTTTGAGTCTATAAGCATCGAATAAAAGACCTCCAATCCCTAAAGGATCAGCAGTGAGAAGATTAACCTGACGCATCATTTTACCCAGTTTTTTAATCTCTTCATCTAAATCACCAGCAGAGAATGTTTGTAAGGTTTTAAAAGTGATATATCCATCGATAGGATCATGTTGTCCCATCGATGGAACGAGAGGATATAATAGATCAATACTCATTTTCCAGTACATCTGGTTCTTCCTGATGAAAGCTGTTGAAGCCTTTGCAAGCTCCACAGCCCAAAGAAGGTATTTTTCTTCCTTCATGACTTGATACACTCGATTGAGTGCATGCATCCACTTGGTCAAATAATGAAAATATTGACCATCCCGCTCCCATTCGAGATTGGGATCATACAGTTCGTGAAATTTCCGTTCATTCAGAGCTTTTCCTATTCGCAATCCATTCTTTGTTGGATGATCCTGGCTCCCCAACCACCCAGTTCTTTCATCATCTTCTCTATACTGGCCTAATACCCTGTGAACTTGATCAACTAACTGAATAGCCAAATCTTGTAACTTTTTCTCTTGAGTTATTTGATATAAGCCCAAGAAATTGCAGACAGCAAATGCATCAGTCCACAGATATCTTCTTGGGAGTCTATTGGAGGATAATCCCGTATCCTCAGCAAATTGAATCATCAATTCCTTGGCTGTTATCATAAGCAAATTAACCATTCTCATGATTATAAGCATTTTTTTCCTTATCACAAATTTTCAAAGAAATTCAGTCATCATAGAAATCATATTATTAAAAAAAAAGAAGAGGAAAGTGATTTCGTTTATTGCTAAATTAGATTTGGTTATCACGTTCGAAGATGTTGAAGGAGAGAAGAGAGGGGGATAGAGATTTTGCAGAAGGACTTGGGCCTCTCACGATTTTTCTCCTTATTGGTTTAATACTTACAAGACTAGTTTATTTAAATTCTTTCGTTATCGCAACATATTCTTCTACAGGCATAGCGACAAGGGTTTCCGTGCGTACTTCGCCAGTTCTTGCGATTCCAATTACGGCGTTCATCAAAGCGGCATTATCAGGAAATTCCACAAATGCAACAACATCGTATCTTCCAAACGTATAGAATAATTGTTTGACTTCTCCATGATTTTCCTTCGCTAACTCGTGAACTCCTTTGAGTTTTTCTTCTGTCTGTTTTATCTCATCAATTCCTTTTTGCGTATAGTTTCCTAAAATTATGTAATAAGGCATATCTTTTCCTCCTTTTGATTTTTTCAGTATTTTAACGGACTTTCAATCCGAAGTAGTAATTACCAATGATTACATATTAATGTTGTTTACTTTTTTTCAGCACTGATAAATTTTGAATTAAATACTGTGTATCCTGGTCATGGTAACCCATTCCCGATGGAAGACTTCATAAAAAACT
>JAEOTQ010000239.1 GCA_016839785.1 Candidatus Hodarchaeota archaeon
TACTCAGATTGAAGATATGATCTTCAAAGAGGAAACCATTCTCTTTCCAACTAGTTTAGAACTTTTAACAACAGTTGATTGGCAGAAAGTAAAGCAAGGTGAGGAGGAGATAGGTTTTGCATGGATTACGCCAGGTGAGGAGTGGAAACCACTTACACCAGAAATAATTCATCAGTCAACCCAATCAGATGCATTCTCTGACTTCCTAAGTCTTAATACTGGTAAATTAACTCTAGAGCAAATTGATTTAATGCTCACACACCTTCCGATTGAGATTTCATATATAAATGCTCAAGAAGAGGTTCTCTATTATTCGGGAACAAAGGAACGAATTTTTCCCCGAAGTCCTGGTGTTATAGGTCGAAAAGTACAAAAATGCCATCCCCCAAAAAGTGTAGATAAAGTAGAGCAAATAATTGACGCTTTTAAAGCAGGACGGAAAGACCAGGCTGAATTTTGGATAACAATGGAAGGTAAATTTTTACATATTCGATATTTTGCTGTTAGAAATGGTAATGGAGATTATCAAGGAACCCTTGAAGTTATGCAAGACGTAACTTCTATTCGTGCTCTTGAAGGAGAACGAAGGCTCGTTAACTGGGAAGATTAATAAATAGACGTGAAGAAAATTGACTAAACAAAAGAAACTTGGATTTACAATAAGTTACGACTTCATTTCCCCCTCTCAAACTCATGATTTGCTCGAATATCTAGACAATTCTGCATTCACTCATGTTTTCGTACCTGAAGTCTGGGGGTATGATGCCTTTCTTGAGTGCGCTCGAATGGCTAGTCACACAGAAAACTTAAAATTTGGGACAGGGATAGTCAATATGTATTCACGATCCCCTGCTACCATGGCACAAGCAGCTGCCAGTATTGATGAACAAACTGAGGGGAGATTCGTCTTAGGTGTAGGATTGAGTGGACCTAAAGTTATAGAAAATTGGCATGGCTTAGATTACTTTCAGGGTTCGCCAATGCAACGTACACGTGAATATTTGGAAATCCTTAAACTAATATTTTCTGGAGAAACAGTCAATTACGACACAGGAAGCATTTTTAAACTAAAAAACTTCAAATTACGGACTTTTGACACCCCTGTGAAGGTACCCGTATACTTAGCTGCATTTGGGACAAAGAATGTCCAGCTAGCTGGTGAGTTAGCTGATGGATGGTTACCTATATGGACATCATATCCTGAAATACCTAGTCTTAAAGAAAATTTTGAAAAGGGACAAGAAAAAGGACGAAAAATTAACGATAAATTCAAAGATATTGCCCCATTCATTGTAACAATTGCCTCTGAAGATCCTAAGGCTAAATATTATGTTCAAAAACAATTATCATTTTATATTGGAGGAATGGGGACTTATTACGCACGAGTGGCAAGGCAATACGGATTTTCCAAGGAAGTAGATCGGATTTCTCAAGCTTGGAAAAGTGGAAATAGGGAACTTGCGATAAAAGAAGTGACTGATGACATGCTATCCCGACTTGCAGCTGTAGGCCCACCTGATGAAGTTTTAGCACGTTATGAAACCCTTAGAAAAGCTGGTGTTACAAATCCAGTAGTATGGTTGCCAGTAGGTTGTCCCCCTGCATTAGCATTGGAAACGATTCATGCATTCCAAAATAGCTAGGAAGGATGAACCTGATTATTTTCGTCTACAGACGTGTCAAGTTCATCAAAATAATCTAGATAATCCCCCTCAATTCTTGGTTTGTCTAAGGTTTTAAAACAGTAGTTCAGTTGCCCTCGATGATAGACCGTATGTACAATATACTGTAAATAAAAATCATTCTTCATCATGCAAAATGATTCTCCATCATGCCGTGGAACAGCTACAGTACCTTCTAAATTATGCTGGATCTCGTGCACAAGTTGATTATCTAATCTCTTCCACAATTCAATGAGTTCATATTTTGAAAGTTTGTCTACCAAATGATAGAATCCACCCTGAACGTTTAGATCAAAGAAGTCTAGATCAATTTTCAAGAGAGAAAAGCAACGTAATAATGCAGAACAGATATGTACAACTTTATCCTTGGTTGAACCGAGAGTAGAACCCAGACTCTGCATAAATTCCTCTTCAGATATATTCTCTAGTGTTGTTCGCGATTTATCTCCAACCCAAAGATGGTAATTAGCTAAATTTTTCATACCCATAGAATACTCTCCGATGGAAGAGAAAAGTGAAGATAATTTCTTCTAAATCATATCATATTTAACCCCCGTGTTCCCAAAATAGTAATATCCGATGAAAAAATAATCGAACATTGACTAACCAATTTTGCATCAAATCAAAGAATTAAATAGACAAAAGAGCTTACTAAAGAGGAATTCAGATGGTCACTGAAATTGCTTATTGTGGACTTACATGTACCGAATGTCCAGCATACATTGCAAAACTGACGAATGATCAAAATATTAGAGAAAAAACTGCTATGGAATGGTCAAAAGGAAATTTAAAGGTTTCCGCGGAACAGATCAACTGTGATGGTTGTCATGCACGGAAAAATATCTTTATTTACTGTGAAAATTGCGACATCCGTCAATGTGGTCTTGAAAAAGAGATAACTACATGTGCAGAGTGTAGTGAGTATCCCTGCAGCGAGAAGTTAAAACAGTTTTGGCAACAATTTAATTTACCACATGCTAAAACCACGTTGGATGATCTTCATAATTCTATGGTATAACACCGTCAACTGAAATATTTTCTATAGTGAACTAGGAAATTAAGGTAATGAAAATGAACGAAGCAGGTATTACTTATAAAAAAATACAAGAAACTTTAGTAGCAAGTATACAAACGGGAATTAAGAGTTCTGATGATATTCTAAAGGTAATAAATAAATTATCTTCCTCTATACCCAAAAAAATAATCGCTGGCCCCGCATTTGGTCGAACAATTTGGATTACTTCACTTCCAGAAGATCAAGGCACGGAGATGGAGATCGGTTTTCCAGTCACTTCAGACTTCAACAGCGGAGATATCAAGTCCCGAATGCTACCAAATAGAGAAGTTCTTTCTATTCTTCACACTGGCCCAATGAACCAGAAAACCGAAACATCTAAGAAATTATGGGACTATGTAACAAGAAAAGGGTTTATTTCAGATGAGTTTATTATAGAAATCTATCATGATTCGAATAATCCACAAGGAAATAAAATAGAAATTCAGTTCATTATTCATAACTGGCAAGAATTATTCAGACAACATACTATACGAGTCTTAGGAGAAGAAATTGCTACTACAATTACTCCTGAGTCACTAGAAGTTGAAGCAACACTTGAATCTCGTCTCGATTGGGCGAAAAAGGCAATCATAAAGGTAAATTGTCATGCTAATGAAGAAGAAACTTTTGATATTCTGTCGAGCTGTGCCCATATATTCCCACTCGAGCCAATTGAGAAAATGAGGCTCACTTATGAGAAAGCAAGAGAAACACTGGCACCCATAGCTTCGATCGATCAAGTTTTACTAATGATGACCAAAGATAGGGCATGGGGAAAGGCTCCAGTTAGAGATGGGAATATTCTAATTGCCACAAAAAATCCTGCCAATCGGGAAGCATTTGAAAAAGCAACAACAAGTGCAGAAAAACGACGAGCGGCCTGTTTTTGTCCTATAATAAGAAATTCTCTTGATGATAACACTATACCACAAGAATATTGCTTTTGCAGTGCAGGTTGGTTTCGACGTCAATGGGAAGGAACATTATCACAACCAGTAAAGGTTGATACTCTAAAAACGGTATTAAGGGGAGACGAAGTGTGTCAATTTGCTATTCAAATTCCAGAAACTCTAATTTGGTAGGGATTGATGAAGTACAAAAAGATAGCATTATCAAAGATATCAACTCTATTATTCGGTTTATTATTACTAAGTTCTCTCAGCTTAAATGTGAAGTCAGATTCGGCCATATTAGATCTGAAAATAGTCGGTGCAACCTCACGAGGGATATTTATACCTGGACCTTGTCCACCAGGCGTTCAATGTACATATGATTCTCAAGGAGCATCAGGAATAGTTTTTCGAATAACATATCAAGGAAAGAATCAATGTAATGTATCAGATATACTAATCTGGCATGAAACATATGGTTTCAATTTTACAGGTCCGTTAAATATTTCTCCTCCTCCATTCTTGCTCCTTTCTGCCACAAGTTATGAATTTATTGTAAATAAATCCTTTGTTTATGGAATACCTATCGAGTTTCGGGTTCAAACCCTTCAACAAGGAGAATTCTTTTATTCTTTAACAGCTGACTCTTCCATCTCACAAATTACTGATTGGAACCCAGTCTATCCAACCTCAGAAAACACTGGGATCACATTTTTCCCGATTGCTGTAGGGATATGTTTGACTGTGATCTTCTTACGACGGTGGAAAAACGAAAAATAACGATAACTTGAATGATTTCTATACACAAGACTTACTAACACCAACCAAAGCCATAGAAGAGTATAAAATGAAAATCCAACCAATTGGTTACGTGAAGTCCTCAGTGATGGAAGCAAAAGACCAGGATTGGGGCAATGTCGTCTCAAAAATTCACATAGATGCTGAATTAATTCCAGGGTTACAAGGATTAGAGGAATTTTCGCATGCAATAATAATATTTTATATGCATAAAGCCAAAGTAAATTTAGAAACAGATTTAGTACGACACCCACAAGGACGTTCAGATATGCCCTTTTTAGGAATTTTTGCTCAAAGAGCAAAACATAGACCCAACCCCATTGGCATTACAACGGTCGAACTTATCTCAATTGAAGATGGTATTCTCACTGTGAAAGGATTAGACGCAATTAATAACACACCTGTTCTTGATATTAAACCCTACTTTCCTATGTTTGATAAAGTGAATGGTACGACACCTGAATGGGTTAATGCCCTAATGAAAGACTATTTTTTAGCTTGATAGACGATCTAGCATGTTCTAGGAGTGTTCTCCTATGGAAGAGGTTAAGAATGCAATAGACTCTTTAGGGGTAGGAGAGATAAGGTGGATCATAATCCAATATCGCAAGAAAACGTTATTCAAACCTGTAAGGAAATTCTATTGAGTCATAAAAACAGCCGATTTAGATTCACAAAATTTAACTATTGGCAATGTTGGGGATGTCAGAAATTTGGTAATAAGAATGGGCAATTTTCTAATATTTGTGCTTTGAATGCAGAAAGTAATAGGGGATGTCGCCAGGTTAACAGAAGAGTTGACGCTGGAATTACATAACCAATATCCAAACTGAAAAATTATTATTCTTTTGTTAAAAAAAAAGATTAGAGGGGTACTTCTTGTATCCCAATTAAGTACCCTAAGAAATTTAACACCATATGTAATCCAAGAGTTAATGGTAATAAGAGAATACCCCATTCAATAGGCCATGGAGCCACGGGATATATGAGTAGTAATGCTGTCAGTAGAAAACCCAACTGATCCATAAAGAGAAAAGATTCCCCCCTTTTCAACCCACTGCGTCTTTTTATAAAACTACCAGCTAGGTCACCTAATAATGCTCCACAGCCAAGTAAAAATCCAATTAGAATCGCCTGTAGAATGAAATTATCAGCCATGAACTGCAGGAATGGGTACAATATACCTTTGTTAAAACGACTAATAATCACTATTGGATAATTTACATTACTAAAAAGGATAACAATTGCAACACAAGTCACTATGCCACTTAATGTTCCACCTAGAAATCCACGAATGGTTTTACCGTCTCCTAAGATTCGTTTGTCGTCTTTCCAAAATCTTCCACCATCTATAGGCCTGTTATAGCGGCTACCTCTGCCTAGAAATACAGGTGCTGCATTCGCAACAAGAGCAGGGAATACAAACACTATCGAATTTATGATTGTTACGATTATATCTACCATTTTATCTACCTCGCAAATCGGCTTCATGTTTTGTTTTCATGAGGTTCTTAACCGAAAAAGAAAGCTCTGTATTTTCACCATTTTCCCTCTGATTCTTGTTATCAAGAATACACAACTGAAGAATAAACGCCCCAATATGTGTGAAGAATATTAGAGAAATAATCATTTCATATGATATTACTAACAGAAGAATTAATGATACTCTCTTTAACCCAGGATCAAATTTTGCCTTATCTCGCAGTGATGTCATCAATAGAATTGAATAAATGGATAGAAAAACAACCTTGTAGTCAATTCCAAAATTGTATGCCAATGCAAAAAACAGAAGCGCTTCAAGAGACCTATCAAAAATTATTTCTAACTCTTCCCCGGTTTTACTTTCTAATCCATACACACGAGCAATATTACCATCAACACCATCGAGAAATAATGAGATACACATTATTATCAGTCCTAATTGCCAATGTGTAAAGAAGATTAATGCAACTGATACTAGTCCTATCAAAAATCCTAGAATTGAGACTTGATTTGGAGACATGTTGAACTTCAGATGAAATAAGTCAGAAATCGGGCGCATAATCCCATCGTATGTTTTCTTTACACTAGGTACAGCAATATACATCCTACAATCACCACTGTTGATATTCCAGCAAAATCATCTATTTTTACCCGCATCTTCGGAATTTTAAGATCCGAAAATGGATAAAAAGGCTGTTTTTCGTAACTCATCATATAATCAAGGATGAGATGCGTCGTGAAGAAGAACACAGGAACCCAGGTCTGCAAAAACACAGCTAAGGGTATTATCCACAAATAAGAGACAGGTTCTTGTAAACTCGTTCTCCAATTCCAATATCTTACGATCTTAAACCCATTTTGTTTAAGATAGAGAGGAACCTTAATGACATGGTCAAAATCAATAAACACTCCAAAAAGAAATGCCCAAAAAATATCGATCCCAGCCAGATCACCTAATTTAATAAACAGAAAACTAACCAATAAATGAGCAATAATATTCATTTCATCCACCTTTTCTTTGAGAATTAATATTACTGTTCACAAGAGTGTTTAAAAGACCCGAGGAACTTTTTCAAGAGAAATCATTTTGTTTAAGAGATTGGTTTGTGGGAGAAACTATCATTGGTATATAAAAACACGTAACTTCTGAGAACAACCGAATATAATGGATCGAAGACCCGAGCTACACAAAAGATTAGTAATTTTAAGTGATATTTTAGATCGAATAAAGACATATGAGGATTCTACTAAGAAAAACCCATGTCACAGACTAGATTTCATGAAAGAAGTTACCTACCTAGTAGAAAATTTAATTACACATTATTCCCTTAATAAATTTAAGCGAAAAGGACAATTATCTATACAAAATCAATGAATTCCTAAAAGATTCATTCGATCTGAATAGTAACAGATTGTAATGAAGTTTCTTGTTTCAGTGTGAAAAATTCATCTGTCCTGCAGGAATCCTGACTTCCAAGAAATTCTCAGATGGAACGAGAGTGCAGCTATATATGTCGTTGAAGGCACAGTACGGTAAGTACGCAAGATTAAAGTCAATTTTGTACATCCCGTCAGGCAACGCTTCCAATTCGATATAACGACCTCCTCCATAGGATTCAGTCCCTGAAGTTTTATCTTTGAAGGGGATAAATAAATACTGATCTTCTGGAGGTTTGAAGACTGTTAACCGATTATCCTTTCCATCAAGGGAGAATTCAATATGTCCATATCGAAGATATGTCCGTTCATCCCCTTTCGTTGCTAATATTATTACTTCTTCGGGATGTTCATTCCTATGAAGCTTTAGGTGTAAATTTAGTTTTTCATTAATCGGAAAATTATCTAAGCCTTCAAATGATTGTTTTTGCGCGGGTGTTAATGGAGAGTCCTCTGATTGTTTAAAAAAAGCATCAGTGTTCTTTCTAATCTGTCCGATATGCTCCAAATATGAATTATCAGGCATAAAAATCACGTTGAGCTGTGTGGTTATTTCTCCTTGTTTTTTAAACGTATTAATGCAAGCAGACTAATGATGACCCATATTGAAAGACTATTCCCAGCTCTATCTGAAGTAGTGGAATCAATAGTAGTAGATTCTGGGTAAAATATAGTTATTACCTTTGAAATCACGAGAGGTTCAAAATTCTCAGTCCAAGAGTAGACAGTGATATCATAACTACCTGTGACTAAACCTAACTGAAATAAGTCTAACTCCATGAATCCAATATGACGATCACCCATATAGCGATTTCCACCAATTTCTATCCATCCTTTGATCTCCGTATTGACAGAAGAGTAATTTTCAGTTGTTAAGAATGTGAATCTCAATTTTGGGGTTTTTGAAACTTCTATTATTCTCGGAAAGTCAATGTGCCCTTTCTCACCATAATTCTGTAAAACTGTCCAATCCTCATGACCAGCAAAATCAGTCGTATTATTAGCAATAAATCCAAATGAAAGCCCAAATATTTCCTCTGAAGGATTGATCTGTCCCCACCAATCATTTCCAAGATTAGTTAATGGAGTAGACTTTATTGTTGTCCATCCGTCAGTAGACCAGACAAAATTAATCTCAGAAGCTGATGATAACTCTGTTGAAGGTTCATATACAATAGAAAAAGATGAATTTGGTCGAATAAATGAGGGAAAGATTGCTCCATGGATTGTTTGGTTGAATAACGTATTATATCCAAGATATTGCCGATTATTCACCTCGTTCCCTTCATCTATCTGTGATGTTGGGTCGATTACAGCGTTCAACAATATTCCTTCAAACGGATCAAATGTTCCGATCTCTATTATCCTGTGACTAAGCCCTAGGATTGTGCCGACTTCTACTGAAGTCAATTCAGTGCTATGATCGGTTAATATGTTCAAAGAAGTTGAGTCTATTGGTGTTAATCCCAAATTCCAGACATCTAGACCATATAGAACATCTTTATCACTAGGATTATTTGAAGAATTAATTACTACAATATCTTTGATTGTTAAATCAGGTTTAACCGAAGGAAGTATTAATTCTAAAGAAAAAAGATTGTTTTTTTCGTTATTTTCTATCCAAACGTTTGAAGGATCAATATTTGCCTGTACTGTTGAAATATCTATCTCTTTGGTTATATTCGTAGGAGAAAAAATGTTCATCGTTTGTCCTGGATCCAAAGAAATTGTGGTTGACCATGACCAGTCACGATGATCAAAAGAAACAGACACATTTTCTGCACGTTCAGAACCACCGTTTATAACTTCAGCAATAACTCCAAAAACTGAACTAGTATTAATTGGTGCTTCAATTGTCTCGATATTTGTAACTGCTAGCTCATGGTTCTTCTTCTTTATCGAAAAACCGTCAATGGTTGAATTATCAAGCGTATAGGTGGTCATCTGGATATTTGTATAATTAGCTTCAAATAAACATGTATGAAAAACCGATCTTTGAAATTGAGAATATGGATTTCTACTTAACCTTGCCCAGCGTAACGGTGCTCCAGCACCACCAGCAGTAATATAGGTGATTCCGTCCTTATAACTCCTTTCATAGTGATGGTCATGACCATTTAAAACAATATCTACATTAAATTGCTTGAAAATCGGTTCCCAAGCATCTATAAGGACCGGACGTTCAGCATCACCGTAATGGGTACCTGAAGTGTATAGAGGCTTATGAAAGGTGACGATTTTCCAAGGCTTTCTCGTACTCGCTAAATCCCTAATTAACCAATCTCGTTGGGCCTGATAATAATCTCCATATTGCTGATAGCTATTGAAAACTTCTGAATTCAATGATGTTATGTGAAGTGGACCATAGTCATATGAAAAATAATACTCATTCCCAGGAAACGCGAAATAATTTCGATAATTTGGCGAAAGGTAAATCTCTTCATGGTTGCCAGGTGTAACTACTATTGGTGCTTTGGAATTAATTGGTTCAAAATCCTCAAACCATTCATCCCACATAGAATCTACAGCCCCTCCTGTGACTAGATCACCAGACATAATATGAAAATCAGGATCAAATGAAGCAGACAACTCGACAATTTCTAGACGCTGGAGACGTTCTTCGTTAGTTTCAACTCGTGAATCTCCCCAAGCAATAAATCGTGTCTCAGCTGATACATCTGATTCGTTAGGTGCTGTTTGAAAGTTTACAATCCCAGACCAGCTATTCTCAACTCCCACACGATAGTAATATTTCGAATCAGGGGAGAGATTACTCAATCGAATCTCGTGTAAGAATCCGCTTCGGTCCTCAACTACCAGTGATCCAAGACTGGGAGTTAATCCGTATTCACATTTACCAAGATCTTGAACCGATGATTCAAACATTATAACAACTGTTGATTGAGGATCATCATCCCAGCTTAATCGGATTTTGGAAATTTTTACTTCTTGATCTACCTCAATCCCAATTGTAGGGATCAATGAACCCAGAAAGCTTATGGTTATTATCACAAACAGGAAAAGGAAAACGTCTACTCTCTTCGATTTCATTTTTCTACCTCACTCCCACAAATCTAGGGCGAATATTTAGGATTTATTGCACTTCACCTAGGGAAGAGATGAAAAAAATATCGTTGAAGTGCTTGTTGGCCTAGAAAGAAACACTTACTAAACTGGACGTATGGAAGCAAATATATCCATAGATATACTTTAAGTCCACTTTGGGGAATAAAATTGTCAAACTTTGAGTTTCCATTCAATATTGGTTTCAAAAAGGGAGGGAATTAAAACGCCATGCGGAAATCGTTGACTGATTCGCTAAGAATCCCTCAAAACAGAGACCCCGTCTAGAAGTAATTCATGTTTTCGATAGTTTACGCTACATTCTCCATGAATTAGAATTGTTGAAGATCTCTGATGCGGTCCTCAGTGAAATAAGCGAGTACTTAGATGAGCTTAGTGGTGGCAAATTTTCTGCTGCCATGGAAGAGGTAAAAGAAAAATCTGATGAAATATTTCTTGCTCGTATAAAAAATACCTTATATAATAGAATTAAATCCATGAATCGCGACATGAAGCAGGATGAAGCTCAAAAACTCGCTCATAAACTCTCACTCTGGCGTGATCGTATAAGTAATGAATTTACAAGAATCTAATTTTTCAGTCGTAACTGATTCGTGTAATTAATCAATCATCTGTCTGCTTCCTGAGGAAGATTACTGGAAAGATTGATAGGAGAGAAAACCCAACGACAATGTTAGTGGTCTCAGTAGTAATATGGGCCGAAGTTAATGATGTAGAAGTCGAAATGAGGGGAGAAGTAATAAGCAACCAATCATTTTGCTGACAATCATATGCCCATGTTCCATTGACAAAGATCAGAGGACTTATACTAGAAACTCCTCCAAATAAAACCGCTTTTTGATTCACGGAATCATAGACAAATCGAGAAGTACTCGAAGGCGGAATAAAAGACGTATTGTATGCGATCCACATATTTTCATTTGGATAGTAACTCCAAGTATCATTCAGAACTGGTGAAGAAATATATTGGTTTTGTCTCCCGCCACACACTAATAGTCGATGATAACCTGAGTCATAAACCATTGTATGCCAATAACGCGTATCGGGTTTTACTAATTGTTCTTGTAACTTCCACGAATTATTTCCATAATTGTAAATCCATAAGTCATTACGAACACCGCTCAAAGTTCGTCCCCCAAAAAGAATTCCTTGATCATAACTTGAATCGTACACCATACAATGGCCATAGCTTGGAGGAGGTCTTGAATTCGATTCCATTTCAGTCCATGTATTATCATTAACATCATAAACCCAAAGATCACCTAAATAGTAAAGTAATTCACCTCCAAAACCTCCAAAAAGGACGATTTTTTGATTCATGGAATCATAATACATACTTGCATCAGAGCGAGGGGGAGGGGAAATCTGAGGTGTGACTTCTATCCATTCATTTGTGTTACAGTCAAATAACCAAGTTTCATTCAGAACTTCACTTCCTTCAGAAAGTCCCCCAAAGCAAATGATCTTACGATGGAAAAAATCGTAGACCATCGAATGATGAGCAATCAAACCAGGATTTGTAATTGTAGAAAGATGTCTCCAAGAGTTATTATTACTAGTAAAACTCCAAGTCTCGTTAGAATGCCAGGTAGATACTCCTTCTGTGTTAACGACTCCTCCAAAGAGAAGAACTCGTTCATTAATATTATCAAAAACCATCCCATGACCATATCTATTAGAAGGAACTGTATAGGTAGAATTGGGAAGTGCAAGAAGGTGAAAAGAAGAAAAACTTGTGGATGTGTAAATCAGAACAATATATAAGACCAGAAAATGGCTCTTCTTGGTGATAACACTCATATTAAACCTCTTCAAATTAAATATGACTGCTCTTCCTTTCACCTCTCGAGCACCTGCTACCATTGGCATTGTAGTATAAAAAACGATTGACATCTGCAATCGAAACTTGATTCAGAGCCTGATCTTGTAATATGAAAAATAAGAGGGAACTCTCCAAGCATAAAGAATTTACTTAAAATGAGTCATAATCAAAAAAAGGTTTAGGATCGCCATGCCATAGGCGAAACGCCTCAGGAATGCGGGAGATATGTCCAGGATCAACATTTACAGGTAAATCTTTTTCATCAAACCATTTTATATCAAGTGATTCGTGTTTATGGGGAGCTTCCACTACCTCTGTATTCTCTAATTGTTGACACAAAAATACTATATGATATAACTGAAGAGGGTAAGTAGTACCACAGAATCGAGAATCAAATAAACCTACAAGAGCTGTTACTTTACATCTAATGCCAGTTTCTTCAAAAATCTCTCGTATTACCCCTTCACTAGGTGTTTCTCCCACTTCTAACATTCCCCCAGGCATTGCCCACAAATGATTATCCGCACGTTGAATAAGTAATATCTGACCCTCCTCATTAATGATCGCTCCATCACCCGTCATTATAGGACTGGGACGAGAAAAAAAAGTTTCACGAAGGGGAATTAATTCCTCTTCTGACCAATTAGTGGAAAATGTTAACATCTCAATGACAAGTTGTTGAATCTTGGCATAACGTTCTTGATCGTAAGTGTTTGTAGAATAAGATAATCCTTGTGCAGCAAGATCGCGGAGTTGATCTGCCCATAAAGCGATTTGTTTAACTGGTAACCCCATTATGAAAACCTAGCAATTTTGTGGATGAAAGCATTCCAAACCCAAACCGAATATAAGTGAATTCAGGTAAAAATGGAACGAATAATCCCCCAAATAATATGTAATGGAGATTGAAATTTCCAAACAACCCGATAATAACACAGAAAACAATTCAGAAAAATAAAGGCGAGTAAAAAAGGGAGAAGCAAAATTCCAGCCTCCTTTGTAAGATCCAGAATTATATGGGTAGGAATATCGTTTGTAATATCGTAATAGATTACACTCTGCTCACCTTGGAGAAGGAAGGAAAAAACAGACAATACCGTGAATAGATCAAGGTACATCAAAGGAGTAAAAGCCTGATTATTTCCAATACCACTGGAAAAAACACTCGTTATTGCTAAAAAGAACCCAAAAGCCAGAATACTGGAATAAATCCGACTATTGAAGAGTGAGGAGAACGAAAGAATTACTACTGTAAGGCTTAGAATCACAATTTCTGCAAAAAATATTACCCCTATTAACGTAGGAAGCGCTTGAATAATGTCCACCCCTTCTATCCCGACGAGAAGTAACACCCATTCGATCAGAGAAGGAAAAACTAACAGAACATTTCCGAAGAGAACTAGAGATCCAAATTTACCAAGTAAATACACATACCGGTTGATTTTTGAATCATAAATTTCATCCATGCGATTTTTTCGATCATCAGAAATTAATCCTGACCCCATTAGAATTAAACCTATGAGAAATAAAATTGAATAACCCGTGTCAAATACTGGATCAATTTCATCGGGAGCTGCAATTAAAACCTGAAATCTAACAAATTTACGGACATTTCCCCATAAATGATCCTCTAAAACAGTATTAGGATCGAGTGTTATCCCTGAAGAATACGGTCCAAATAATATCATTATATTGGAGAGGAGAAGTAGGAAAAAAATTAGAGCCACTACAATTTTCAAAGCTCTGGAACGATTCCACTGATATTGAAAATTGAACCATGAAATAGTCCAAATTCTCCATGGAATTCCTTGTCTACTTCCTGCAAAAGGCTCTAATTCAAATTTTCTGACGTAGGTGTCGTCCAATATATCCACATACCTATTCGAGAAATTAATGAAACATCCTTGGAATTTTCACCTTAAAAAGAGGGAAGATTGAGTCATCCATTCTCATAATTAACACTTCAGATTTCATAAGAAGAGGTTCTATGAGCATTAAAGAATTAAAAATTGTAAGAAAAGGAAGAAAAGGTGAAATAAAGACTAGTTATTAGATAAAATGGTTCATCACAAATCGAATTCGCACTAACTTAATTATGTTCTAAAATGTAGTTTTTTATTTTGATGTGGCAAGAAGTCCAACCAATTAAGATGGAAGTAAGACCCATTCCTACAGGTGAAAACTCTATGAGAATATTATTGAAAAGTGTCTCTTTATTGATTATCCTTTCTATTTTTACTCAAATGAGAACAGAAACGACTACTGTTTTTTCAACACAAAATAATCAGACTGAGATAGCACCTCTATTCGCACGAATCAAAAATATTGATTGGAATATGACAACACTCTACGAAGAGTATGATACACTAAATATTACTTTGCACTTAACCATTGTTTATTTCAAAGTGGAATTAGAAATTTGGAATCCTAATATTGAGAGTCAAACGATAGAATTTAGTGATTCTGAAGAATTCCCATTAACAATCCAAGAAGATCTAGAAGAGAGTTATCTCGACCTAACTCCTTTTTGGGGAAGTTTGCCGGTAATCACGCCCCGTACCTATCTCTCTGGCATCACAACAAAATCATATGAATATCCATTTAGTATAATTGAACCTGATCTTACACAATTACCCAATGGTGAATACAGAATCGATCTCAAACCTCCATATTATTCGAACTCTGATACAAGCATTGTGACTTATGGTTTAAGTCTTACAGTCACTGAAGATACCGAAATCATTGAGTATGGTCCCTTTCCTTATGAAAACACCGATGCGCAACTCTCGTATATAGTCTCCGAGTGTGATTGTGATGGTTCTTCAGGTTGGAACGAAGGAAATGTCAATGTGACCATAGAGAATCACTCGATTTACTTTGAGCAAGTTTTTGTAACCTGGTGCAATTTTGATAAGAATAATCTCACGATTAAACTGGCACAAGTAGGAGAAACTTTAATGATACTTGAAGAGTATACAACAACTTCAATGACGAAATGTGTGTGTGCTTATCAAATTTTTGGACAAATAACTAATTTGTCTGTAGGTAATTACACTTTGGTGTTTCAGTATCAAACAACCGTTGTGAATACCACTCAGTCGAGATTTACATCTGCAATTCCCGTCCTTTTAACTGAATCTGGACCTGAATATGACATCGTAAATAGTTGGGGTATCATAATCTCATTTCTTAGTCTATTTTTTGCTAAAAAAAAATCATCAAGAATAAGAAGAAATTGAATAGTAACTTCTAGTCAGAGTAGAAATCACTTTCCTTTGAAAAGACAATATGATAGATAACTAAATTTCCAACTTGTCTTTTCTTCTTGTCTTTTTAGCGTAGAGGAAGCAACCCACTAATATAATTAATGTAGGAAACAGTAGTAGACCAGATGTTATTTGTGAGAGAGTTGTTGTAGTAGAAGACTCTCTCATGGTAGTGGTAGACGAAGTGGTAGTGGTAGACGAAGTGTCAGTTGTGGGTTGGATGGTTGTGGACTCACTTGTAGGGGGAACAATTCTTGAATCAACCATGCTGATGCCATCATACCAAATCGAAATACTTGTACCATAACCAGACACTCCATACACATGCAAATAAATTTCAAAGTATTTTACAATAGACAAGTTGGAAACATTGGGTGGTTTAATTCCTGGACTCGAAAGATTAACAGTCACTGTGTGCCATTCAGGATAGGATTGAGTTCTAATAAGTAATATGGAGTTCTCAGAATCATTGTTATCTTGAATCTCATTTGAAACACTCCAATAAGTTCTTCCCAAGTAAGTATCTGCATAATCATGGTAATACACTGCTAAACCTGCTTGATATAAAGAACCATTATCATGCTTGATTGAAAATGAAAATGAAAAATCTGTCAGATCACTACGATTGACCTTTTGCCGATATCCGATTCTGTTTTGAGAATTTGGGGCGATTAGAACAATTGATTTTTCACCCTCAAAAGAATCAGAAATGTTTATATGAGCTTCTCCTGGGAAGGGCCAACCAACAAAATTCCAATCTGTAAAATTTTGCTCAAACCCGCCATTGGACACTAGTTCACTCTTGTCCAGAACCTTCTGCGAATTCAGAGTCCATTTAGTATTATTTATTATGCTATCATTAGCTAACAAAGGGAAAACTAGTATTACTCCTAAGAAAAAACAAAGAAATGATATTATTTTTACTTTTGACAAGTCTCCACCTTCTTTTTAATTTGGTATCATGAAATGCTTTGAAAAAATGGTCATTCTCTTGATTTATAAGTTCTCTCCAACAAAATCCCTTTTAATAGAAGGTTCATTCGACAATTGGAACTCTCAAAAAATCTTCAAGGGCTGTTTATGTCAATAGAACAGCAATATAACGACACTATTCAATGGTTATTAGAAGGAGATCCCTCTATTCGGTGGCAAACACACCAAGATTTATGTAAGTCCTCAAATAAAAGAATAATAACCGAAAGATTAAAAATAGAAACGGAAGGATGGGAAAAAATGTTATTAGAAAATCAAGATCCTTCTGGAACGTGGGATAATGGCCTTTATAACCCAAAATGGACTTCAACAACATATACATTGCTTTTGCTCAGAAGATTGGGAATAAATCCTGGGAACGAA
>JAEOTQ010000240.1 GCA_016839785.1 Candidatus Hodarchaeota archaeon
CAAGTATTTAAGACAGGTGGAAAATCACTGTTGACTTTTGTAAAAAGAATATCAAAAGGAGAAAAATATCATGACAATAACAACAACAGCGCCATCGGAGGAGATTAAAGAACCCTTTGGTAAACTATCGGGTCACCCCCGCTCATGGGTAGACCGATCAAAAAATAAACCAACCGATCTTTTTTCAATCGGAGGGGATACCCTTAATGCTTTACAGCTTAAGTGGGCACAACACATGTTCAATTATTTCCGTCCAACAGTGAAAGCGCTGGACAGGTTGGCAACAGAACAAGGGATTGACGAAATTAAAACATTAAATGATGTCGTTCCAGTTTTGTTTCAACATACAGCGTACAAATCGTACCCATTAAGTCTCATCGAGAAGAGACGCTTTGGAACCCTGACCAAGTGGTTCGACAAATTCACTTCACACGATCTCTCATCGTGCTATGATGTTAAAGCAAAGTCCATAGATGACTGGTTAGACCAAGTTGAGGCAATTTCAGGACTAGAAGTAGTCCACTCTTCAGGAACATCTGGAAAACTGTCATTTTTACCCCGTAGCAAAGATGAAATGGATAATTACCTCAATGGATTCTTAATGTGCTTGGAAATCATGTCTGGGTATAATTTCCATGAGAAACGCATGCCTTTTGTCGCCCCAATCTTTAGATCTGGGAGACAATTGACCCAACGATTAGTCCAACTGCTAGGGCCAATGATTGCAAATGGTCAGGAAGATTTTGTCACCGCGTTTAATTTTCCCATGAGTGCGGATTTCATGTCTTTGGCAGGTCGAATCAAATCAGCCCAAGCCAAGGGCGAACTGGGGAAATTACAATTACTGAAAGCTATGAAGTGGAACAAAGGAGAACTCATTCGGATGAAACGAGCCATGCCTAAAGCAATGGAAGAATTTTATGATCGAATCACCACAGAATATGCAGGGAAGCAAATTTTCCTTGCTGGAACATGGCCACAACTTGTCCCTCCTGCTTTAGAGGGACTTGAAAAGGGAATCAAAGGGATTTTCTCCCCTGAATCCTTTGTCTTAACAGGTGGTGGAATGAAAGGTGAGGTCTACCCCGAGGGCTGGTATGAAAAGACCTGTGAGTTTTGGGGTATGGAAAAAATCCGTGATGCTTATGGTATGACAGAAATGACTGGCGGTGGCGCTCCAAGCTGCAAATACCATCACTATCACCTAACTCCCTATCACATCCCGTTCGTCTTAGATCCCGATACAGGTAAACCCTATCCTCGTGAAGGAATACAGACTGGTCGTTTTGGTTTCCTTGACATCCTGACCGAGACCTATTGGGGTGGTTTTATCACAGGCGATAAGGTTACTTTACACTGGGATGATTGTCCCTGTGGTCTCAAAGGGCCATGGATTGAAAACAACATTGTGCGCTATAGCGAAGAACAGGGTGGCGATGACAAAATCTCTTGCGCAGGTGTTCAAGAAGCCCACGAAAACATGTTAGACTTCCTAACCGAAGAGGAGGATTAATCCCTTTTTCTTTTTTTTTATTTGTTCACGGTGACGCATAATGCAAATGATCTTAGATGATTCAGACATAAAAGCTCCCATCAAGACAGAATATGAAGTCCCCCTCGTCGTGCGTGGGGAAGTTATCACTGATTATTCCAAGACCTTTGGAGAGCGACATGGTTCTGCTCAATTTGTCACTCCTGATGCAAAAAAATACCTGCGGAAAATAGTGTTACAAAACCCCGCCAGACTCAAGGACTTGTATGACGTAAGTATCAGTGAGATCCTAGAATTTCTCCATGACCTTGGCCAACGATGCATTCTTTCGGAAAATGAGTATCTCCAAGAAGCATTCGCCCTAAATCGGTCTGCTTCAGGACTCACTGATAGTGTCTTGACCACGACCTACAACGCGATTCCGACCTTCTTAGACAAAGTAAACCTCGCGGAAATGTTGGACAAACGGATTGGTATTAACTATCTCGAAAGATGGGTGCCGACAACCATGAATGATGGCCGTACAGTGTCTATCAGGGCATTTGGAGCGAAAACATGCCACATTACTGCGGGGAATGTCCCTCTCGTAGCAGTCGGATCGCTAGCCAGAAGTTGTGGAACTCGCTGTGATACTATCATCAAATCGCCATCTAACGACCCACTGACAGCAACAGCGCTTGCGCAGACCATGATTGATATGGAACCAAATCATCCCATCACCAAGCACGTCACAGTGGTTTATTGGAAAGGAGGCAATGCTGAGTTCGAGTCTGCCTTCTACCAGCCCCAAAACGTCGAGAAAATCATCGCATGGGGTGGGTACGCGTCTGTTAAGCATATCTCAAAATATATGCAACCTGGTATTGATCTCATAACGTTAGATCCCAAGCTCAGTATGTCTATCATCGGTCGAGAAGCATTCTCCAATGACCAGACTTTACAGACCGCTGCACAACGAGCTGCAATTGATGTGGGGAGCCTTAACCAAGAAGCGTGCGTCAATAGCCGGGTCATCTATGTCCACTCTGAGACAGACGACCAAGGTATTATCAATGTGAATAAACTCGGCCAATACCTCTATGAAGCACTAGTGAATCTCCCATCTCACATCTCTACCCCTGCTAAACATTTTGATCTAAATCTAAAAGCCAAGATAGATGGAATCCGTATGGACGGTGAATTTTATCAGGTCTTTGGCGGTCAAAATAATGAAGGGGCAGTCATCGTGTCACAACTAGACGAACCTGTGGATTTCTCCCCTGATCTCTGTGGTCGAGTGGTGAACCTTGTTCCAGTGGATGATCTACAGACAGTTGTCCAATCCGTCAATGCATACACGCAGACAGTTGGGATATACCCCGAAAAGTTGAAGCTCGCCATTCGGAACGACTTAATTCGATCTGGAGTCCAGAGGATTGTATCATTGGGTTTTGCAGCACAATTCGGTTTCGCCACTCCGCAGGACGCTATTGAACCTCTTAGACGTATGTGTAAATGGGTGATGGACGAAGTATCAGTCAACGATTGATTCTCTTCTTTGGAGGTACAAAGAAGATGGAACAATTGGATCAACCTATAGACGAGTGTCAAAACAAAGTCACCGACTCCGAGGAGATCAAACTCTTCTACTGTATAGTAACAAGAGATTACTTTGATCAATGTCCTCCGAAATGCCCTTATTTTGTGATTGGATCATCGATTCCCATGGATCTCATCTATCAACACAATTTTGAGATGGAGTGTCCCTTTTTCAGTTTAATTGCTCAATTAACCCCTGACGATGAAAAAATGTTTACCTGCACTAGAAACGATGGACTTCCTCAATGCGAGCAATGTACATCACACCCCTTACGGATCCCTAACAAGAATGACTACAGTATTACTTCCGATTGAGGGTTATTCCCTCTTTTTCTTAAAAATCGATCATTGATATAATCCGGTGTATGATCTTATATCACCTATTCCGGTTAATTTTTTAAGTAAAACCAGTCGAATAGCTAATTGAGGTTATATCATGCCTGTTGCTTCAAACGAAATTATTCCTGGATTCATTTTGAACGGACAAAAATATCGAAAAACACAGACCGATGTTATAGAAAGTCTTGATACTTTTGTTCCATTGGAGATGAATTGCAATCGGAAATATTATATTGAACATAAAGGAGAGCGCTTCCCGATTAAACAAGTTGTTTCAGAGATCACTGGACAACCCCGCTCAAGTTTTCTAGCATCCGATGCGTATCGTATTCTCCTGAACCTTGGATTTGAGATCAAGAATTTGGATTATTCCTGAAATTCTTTTTATTCTATTTAACTCCTCTAGACCAGTCATTATCGAATCGTCTCACTATTCTGTTCCGATATATTCTCTATTCACTGCGATCTTGTTTCGCAAATATTCCTGTTCAATTTTGTTCTGTTGAATGTTTGTGTCTAGCTCTTCAATATTTTTTTCTCGTGTCTGATATTCTTCAGATTCTGTCAATTGTCTAGTAACTTCCGTTTTCCGCATGGTCTCATTAGTAAATCTCTTATTTCCCTGTTCATCAGTGTCAGTATAGACATCTATCGTTACCTGACTGATGATCAATTGTTGCTCTTTCTTTAAATTACTTAACGTCTTTATTAGCTTTAAATGTGCCAACTGCTCCTTTTTCAGCTGCTCTATGTCCTTAAGAGTTGCTTGATAAATTTGGTCCATACCAGTCAAGTCTTACACCGCCTAACACCCTACTTTTGGATTGATTACAAATTAAATCACACTTTTCTCATCATTCAAGGTTTTTTTGTTTAATTGCCAAATGTAGTTGGACAGGACTCCTATCGCGTATAAGGCTAAAAATCGAATCTTACTCGCGATGATCTTAGATCAGGAGTATGTAAGTAAGAAATTGCAATGCGCGGAATATCTATCCCTTCCTATTTCTAATACCAGTGTTTACCGTTCTTTCGGGAAGGAAATTGATGAGATTCTGGAGTTTTTTCACATCCTCCAGTCTTTCCTCACGATGAAGAGTAAATAGTAAATGACCTATTTTACTCTCTAAATATTTTCATGGCCATTATAAGTGATCGTATTATCAGGCTATATAATCAGGTCACGCAGAGCTGGAATTCAACCTCTAACTAGTCTTATCAGACCAAGGATGAGGTCCTTCTTTTTATGAACACAATCTAGACTTCTTATCCAGTGGAACCTATTTCCTAGATACGATTCTTCTGAACAAATTGGTATATTACTATTACTAATCAAATCTTGGGGGTGCGCATCCGTCGGTAGCATTACCACCTGTTAAAGATGCAGATAGTAAGAATAATAATATCATGAAGAACACTGGAAGAAATTTCCATATTGTTAATTCAATGTCTAATTTTTTATCTCTCATTCGTAGGGTTCGATTCATTTTTATCACTTTATTCGGCTTTATTTCTTTTTCTAAGGAGTTTTTTACGAAATCCGAAGGATTTCTCTAGAGAAACTATCAGTGAATAGATAGACTTAAATGTTTTTATTGGCCCACAGTATAGCATGGTGAGTAAAAAAGGAAAGGAAGACACAAATCCTCTCCAATACTTAGCCAATATCCGACAAAATCAATCATCCGTCCAAAAGCAGGTACTAAGTAAAGCTGATGGTTTTGTCGTGGATTTTCTTTCAATATGGGATGCTATACATTCCGAAGCTCCCAATCTTGCTCTTGCTGATATAAAAAAGTATTCTAAAGACATTTTAGACACCATAACATTACCTTTTTATGAAAAACATAAAAATAAGATAACGCTCGAAAAGTATGACGCTTGGTTAAATGAGTACTCCTCTGTTGTGATTAACTGGGTTGGTAGGGGAAGAATTATGTTCCCTCTGCGTTTAATCACGTATGAAATAGTCAATCATTCTGACAGATTACTTGAATTTTACTTGGAAAAACTGCAAACAAAAGAGATTAAGGGAACGACCGAGAATCTTTTCTCTTTCCTATTCCCAAGACTGATCAACGTTGCTATTCCTCTTAATGAGGTTGATTTATTGATCTTGAAGTCCCTTCAGGCTTTACAAAATGAGTCTAAGGATCTATTCAAGGGAGCATCGAGAGATGATATATCACGTTTCACCAATGCATCAACAAGAACGATTGTCAGACGAATTCAAAACATTAGATTTTTCCAAATCTCTATCCCAATACATTTTCTTGATATGGCTAAATTGGGGTATGAAACTTTCCTCCTGTCACACTTCAAACCGATCCCTGATCAATTGAAACCTTATGCATTAAATTCAGTAGATCTCAGTGTAAGTCAGTTCTCCCTCTTTCAAGTACCTACAACAAAGACCAAGGTATATATGCAACTGCAGGACGATCTGGAACCAACGTTATTCCACAAAATGGAACATAGAATCCACTCTTGGAATTTAACAGGACTTACTGTAGGGAAAGATGGGTGGAGAATCCCTCCTCACTTCATATATTGCGAACCAAAGACGCAATCTATTTCACCCTCACCGACCATTGATACATCATTGTTACCAGAAATTGATACGTTCCGAAAATTAACTCCAGCAGACATCAAGATCCTCGAATTTATCACTACTAAAGGAGCAACAAAAAATAAAAAAGAGCTCAGCAGATCTGTGAAAGTTTCTCTACCTGAAACATCTCAACGGTTAGACGAGTACAACACAAATAATTTGATATTCAAGGTACACCAATTTTTCAACCTTGGCTTAGATCTAAGTATATCATTTTTCATTGTTAGTCCCAACAGTTATGAAATACCTTGGATTCAACAGCTCCTGACATTCCCAGGTGTAGACGCCTTCTATTCTACAGATCAAACTAGTTCGTCCTTTTTCGGGCATATCAAACTCCCCAATAAATGGTTCAAGGGATTCACGCGTAAAATCACTCGCCTGAAGAATGAATTTCCAGAGCTAAGGATCTATTATACTGCAGAAGTCCCGTCTATTCCTAAATGGAATTTATCTCTTGCAGAGACTTATTTCTAATTTTTCCCCTTCTCTCTACCTGCCAATATGAAAAAAGTCTTTGGTCTACCGACTTGGGTGCGATTTTCAGAAAAACTTGTGACATATCCCTTCACGGTCAGTCGAGTTAAGCTATCATAAAGTGTCGAGCGTGCGATCCCTGTGATATCCATTAATTCTCCTCTTGTAATGGGCTGTCCTTCTTTTCGCAAGATATGTAATATTTCCTTGTCTATTGAGTGGACTAATATTCGTTTCTCTTTCTCTATTTTCGCCCTCAACTCTTTAAAAGGAACTCTATACTCAGAGATTCTCATTGTTTGATTTTTTGACATGATTTTCACATTGATTTTTCTTTCATTTTGGCAATATCATCTTGAAGCTCTTTGATGATCTGACTGTAAGGACGAAGGAGACACAAATTGATATTGTCTACCTCTCTGTCGTTATTTGTACTAATTTGTGAGCCAATATCGACCAATAATGGTAAACCCTTGGGGACATACACGATCCCTTCCCTTATCAGTCGAAATATTACCTGAAGGATACTCCTTTTTTCATCTACTGTCCGTATCCCTAACACATTCAACACATAGCGTAAGTTCTGGGTATCAGTATCCTTGAATGATAATAAGAAGAGAGCCCGTGTGGCTAATGAAACAAACTCCTCTCCTTCTTTCTCTTCGTCAAGTCCAATCGTATTCCCATTCTTATTAGGAATATGATTTCTTCCATTTGTGACTCCTTCCTCTTCACTCCTACCTAGATTCTCCAGGTACACTTTATGAACCTCCATTCAGGATATACCGCGAGCTGTCTTCTGGATCTTGGATCAGGTGTACTTTTTCGTGGGTAAAAAATTCAATTAGGTCAAGGAAATAGGTCAGGAGATGTTTCTCTTCCTCGTTGGAATACAACCCTTCATGATCAACCTTCAAGAAGCCCAGCTCGTTCTGACACTCAAATGACACAAGCAAATTAGTAGAAAGATAAATCAATTGAAAGAGTTGATCTAAGGTCTTTTTCAAGCCAAAGTGCTCTAGAACTTGCATATTTCCTACATCCATGTGTTATCGATCAAATCTGACTTGATTCATACATTAGAGACCATGATACTAATAATAGAAAGGTAACCAAAAGTGCCATTTTTTCGAAAAAGGTGTCACTAAATGGTTGATGACGAAAAAGCAAACTAAAATTAGATCACATTAATATTCATCTTTTCAGTTGACTTAGTTTAACTTCAGTAGTTCGATTTTGTCGGGTTTCCAATAGGTCAAAGAGAACATAAAATTGATTATTTGAGGAAAATTTCACTCTGAGAAGGACTTTTCTGGGGATTTCAATACTTACGCATATGTCTCGGCCAGTGAAATCCCCCAACGGACAAAATCTTTCGCACTGGAAATCTTATAATAAAACTTGACTCCAGGATCTTGTGTGATCATGTCTATTTGGCGACCAAAGGGTTTAAACCACTTATTGGGTAATTTGAGATGGCCAAAATAGTAATAGGGGACCTGATCTTCCTGAAAAAATACATCTACTTTAGGAAAGGTTAAGAGGTTATTAATCCATGGGGTCTCAGTGTCTTCGGTAGAAATAAAGAAGAAAACACTTGAATCCAGCGCAACATTGAAATATTGAGATGTATTTACTAAAAGCTTCTCCTCAGAATATTCCTGCAAGCGTTTGGAAACTTCAGGGCGAGAAACATTAACCACTTGGCCTAACTGTGTGATACTCTCAGGTGTCCCCTTGGTAGATAGAAAGTCAATAATCTTAATATCGGCGAGAGTGAGGGGCCGAAAGAATTTATCAGGAGGAATCAGGGAGAACCCTACATCAGGACTGGGTTGGATGGTAAACACCTCGGAATCTATTTTTACAAAAGGCGCGGGGTCTCGCCATCTCTCCACCCCACTCACTAGTTGCGAGAGGTTCCACGAAGAGACACGATGAGTCATCTGTTGGTGAGACAACAACTCGAGATGGTCTTGAAGTCCGTTAATGACACGTGGTTTCTTGTAAGGAATATGTACAATACTAAATTTCCCCACCGTGAGGTCTGTCGAGAGGAGTAAGTATTGTTTATACTCTTCAGGAAAGGAATTAGAATGAATGAGTAGTGTAGTTTCATACCCCAAACGTGCCATATCGACAAAATTAATCTGTTGCAACATTTGTAAAAGACCAATCATTCCCATCCTTCTAGAGACAGTTTTAGTGGATATACCAAGCTGAGTGGCAAGTTCTGCTTTGCTTATTTCTTTATAGATAGGCCTATTTTTGATTTGATTGGCTTTTAAGAGAACAATATCCATTTCATCTAGAGGGATTACAAAGTTCGTCACTTTAGGAACTAGGTACTCAAATAACGCTTCTTTTTCACCTTTGATCTGTTTTGATAGTATCTGTTTTACAAACAGTTCCAGAGACTGTTTTTTATAATTACAAATCTCATAGACAATTAATTTCAAAGGAAATAAATAACCTCCCCTCATTCTCCATTTTAACACAAAGGAGAGGTATCTCTTGAACCATCCCTTCACAAATTCCAGGTATTCCTCCTCTTTATACTTTTCATAAAAAGGGAGAGTGTAAGAAGTCTCCACATCCTTCAAAATGTCTTTGATGTCTTCTAATGATGATCCTTTTGCTTTCTCATGAATTGCCTGCCAAAACTCAAGAAAATCCAACACAAACGGTTCGACAGAATATTCTGTAGTATTCTTCTTGAGCAATTCTAGAGACTGAAGGGAATTTTGATTAGTCATTGGATTGTTCAATGACTAGTTTTGGAGATTTTTAAAATGACCCAAATTTTTCCTCTCTCATGAATAAGTTTCTGCAAGAATGATTCTAATATTCGAAAGGTAACCAAAAGTGCCATTTTTTCGAAAACTGTGTCACTAAATGGTTTATGACGAAAAAAAAACTTATACCAGATCACTATAATTTGTATCTTTTCAACTGGTTTTTATTGACTTGAGCAGTTCTATTTTGTCGGGTTTCATTTATAGCAAAAAAAATGAAATTATTAGGATATGATGCATAAGAGGCCTTAGTACTTTCTAAAATACCTAAGGTGACCTCTAGAAATGGTTCATCTATTCCAGATCTCATCCAATAGCCGTTTCTGCTCACGAATACGTCTCTGCGAGTGAAATCCCCCACCTGACAAAATCTGCCGCACTAGCGATTTTATAGTAGAATTTAATTTCAGAATCTTGTTTTATTAAGTCCACTTGCCGAGCAAAGGATTTAAGCCATTTATTGGGCAGTTTGAGAAAACCAAAATAGTAGTAGGGTCTGTCTTTCTTTTGGTAAAAGACATCAACTCTTGGAAACGATAAGAGGTTTTGAACCCATGGTTGATCACGGTTCTGTGTGGAAATAAAGAAGAGAAGAGACAAATCCAACCCAATTTTGTAATAAGAATACATTAACACTAACAGCTTCTCTTCAGAATACTCCTGCAACCTATTAGAAACTTCAGGACGAGAAATATCAATTTCTTGACTCAATTCACCAATGGTCTCAAAACTTCCCTTTAACGAAATAAAATCGATGATCTTAATATCCGCAGGGGTAAGGGGCCGAAATAGTATAGATGGAGGGACCAGGGAAAACTCCAAGTCAGGACTGGGGTGGAAAACCTTGGGTTCACCGTATAACGATGATGGGGGTTCTCGCCACCTCTCCTCTCCGCTGGCAAGTTGGGAGAGATTCCACGAGGAGACGCGTCTGGTCATCTGCTGATGTGTTAATAATTCAAGCCTGTCGTGGAGTTCAGCAGTTAAGCGGGGATTATTGAGGGGTATTTGGACTATGCTGAATCTTCCTGCGGTTAGATCTGTGGAGAACAGTAGATATCTATTATATTCCTCTGGAAAGGGGTTTGAATGGATCAAAAGTGTCGTTTCGTAGCCCAAGCGTGCCATATCACAAAAACTCACCTGAGTCACCATTTGCAAAAAGTCTATTGTCTTCATTCTTCTAGCAAACGTCTTGGTAGACATTTTTAGGTGCCTTGCGAACTCCAGTCTACTTGGTTTTTTAAATACAGAAGTGGTGTGTTTTGCTATGACTTGAAGAGATTTCAGAATTGATACATTTACGTCGTCTAGAGGGATTAAAAAATTGTTTAGGAGGGGAAATAGATATTCGTATAATGCCTCTGTGTTGCCTTGGATTTCTTTAACCAGAATTTTTTTGGTAAACGTTTCTAACGCCATTTTCTTATGATGGCAGATTTCGTAGGCTACTAAATCCGATGGAAACAAATTCCTTCCTCGTGTTCGCCACTTTAATGTTATCGACAGATAGTATTTGAACCACGCCTCAGTAAGTTCAATAGATCCTTTTTCTTTGTGTTTATGATAAAACGGGAGAGTGTAATTATCACGTATGTCTTCCAAAATCTCTCTGATGTCATCTAAAGAGGAGCTCTTCGCAGTTTCGTGAATATACTCCCATATCTCAAGAAAGTCGAGTACAAACGGCTCAATCTGGAAATCCTCGGATTTTTTTCGTAAAATCTCAAGTATTAAAGTTTGATTGTCAATAGTCATTTTATTAATCATTGAATGTTTTAGGATATTTTTAAAATAATCCAAAATTTTAGAACCAAATAATGGGTGAAAAAGAGAAGACTTTTTTCTAACTCTATTCACTGGGATTCCACTCCTCCGACTGTCCGTAAGGGATTATTCATGAAAATATGGTCTCATTCGGAACTAGACTTTCTGAAAAAGAACGTTGAATCAATGACTTACGAGCAATTATCCCGACGTCTAGGGAGAACACCTGCCGCTATTGCGACCAAAGTACGGGCTCTCAACTTACGGTCATTCTCAGAGCTTAGTGAACAGCAGTCTCGTTGGACTGAGGATGATCTCACATTCTTGCAAGAGCATTATCCTAGCTTGAATATGGATGAATTAGTACTTCATCTCCATCGTTCTCCTGCTGCTATTAATCGTAAAGCAAGGCATCTTCAGTTATACAAAGAGATAAGGAATCCGTGGACAGAGACAGAAGTTTCATACTTGAAAGAACACTACACCAGTCAGACTGCTGAAGAACTCGCTCAAGACCTTAACAGATCCATCAAGTCTGTTAAAAGTAAGATTAAAAGAATGGATTTGCAAAAATGGAAGTGGACAGAGGAAGAAAATAACTACATTAAGAAAAATTACCAGATCGAACCACTCTCTACATTGACCCAATTTTTGGATCGGACCCCTGAAGCAATTGTACAACAGGCAAAAAGATTGAAAGTCCACAAAAAACCAAAACGGTGGACTAAAGAGGAAACAAAGTTACTGTTGAACAATTATCACATCATGACTCAAAAAGAGTTATCAACACTTCTGGAATATTCAGGTCGAGAAATAGAATCAAGAGCAAAGGATTTAGGATTGCATTGGACAAATGAGGAAATTGCTCACCTCGAAGAACACTACAAATCATTTAGCGTTGAAGAGCTTGCCCAACAATTAAACAAACCTGTTATGGCAATTAGGAGGAAGAAAGGGGAGTTAAACCTACAGGATGTCAAGAAGTGGACTGATAACGACACAGAATTTGTCAAAAAGAACTATAACGTAATGAGTATCAGTGAACTGAGTAAGAGGTTAGGTTTTGGGAAAAGTACTGTAAGAGATCACCTAAATGAGCTGATGCGAACACAAGAATTAGTCCCCAGTGACAAGGAGACACGAAAGCAACAACAAGAAGAAAGGCAATATGAAAGGAAGAAAACTCTTCGAGAAAAAATTGGTTCACTAATACCAACAATGAAGAGTCAAGATCCCACGATAGTTGTACCAACACACGATAAGGCGCTAGATGTTGCAGAGGATCTTTTCACCCACCCTAACTTCAAGTATTATGGAGAATCTAAATTTGATATTCTATCGCTGGCGATAATTGCTCAAGCGTTCTTTGAAGTAACCCGTTCAAATCGCCTTCCCTTTGATTTACCACTTAAAACCAGACGAAATGTTCTGAAAATGAGACAACGATTACAGAAACTCTTGGGGTATAATTCAAAAGGGGGGGATTATTGATATGTCTCTTCTAACGAGATCCCCCACCTAGCAAAGTCCACACTACTAGCAATCTTATAATAAAACTTAATTCCCGAGTCTTGTGTTAGGATATCTACTTGGCGTGCAAAAGGTTTGAGCCATTTAGTAGGTATTTTCAAAAGGCCAAAATAATAGTGAGGTTTATCTGTATCTTGGTAGAATACGTAAACATTCGGAAAGGCTAGGAAGCTCTGGATCCAAGGAATTTCAGTGTATTTTGTCGAAACGAAAAAAAATACTGTAGTATCTAAACCAATATTCGAAAAAGAAAATATTCTTCTAAATAGATTTTCGTTTGAATATTCCAATAATCGCTTAGAGACTTCTGGTCGGGAGACCTGGATTTCTTGACTTAATTGCGAGATGGTAGCCATGCTTCCTTTTATTGAAATAAAATCAAGAATTCTAATATCTGCAGGAGTGAGGGGGCGAAATAAGTTGTCAGAAGGAGTTAAGGAGAACTCCGCGTCAGGACTCGGTCGGATGATGGCTGTCGTATGACCTCCATGCAAAGAAGGGACAGGATCCTGCCACCGATCAAGATCAATGGTGAGCTTTGCTAGATTCCATGAATAAACACGCCGAGTCATCTGTTGACTGGTCAACAATTCCAGTTTTTCGTGGATTTTAGAGATTTCTTGAGATTTTTTGAACGGTATCTGAGTAATACTAAATCTGCTCACTTTCAAATCGGTTGAGAGATATAAGAAATGCTTAAACTCCTCAGGAAAGGGATTAGAATGAGTGAGAAGGGTCGTTTCATATCCAAGCTGCGCCATATCGATGAAGCTTAATTGTGCCATCAGTTGCAATAAATCATGCCTTCTCAATCTCCGAGTGACTGTTTTGAGTGATATGTTCATCCGAGTGGCGAAGTCTTTTTTTGGCGTCGAGTAATTAGAAGGATTGAGTTTATTCAAGGCCAGATGAGATCTAAAAAAGAGAATGTCTGTCTCATCTAAGGGAATCAAGAAATGCTGGAGTATTGGTAATAAAAACTCAAATAAAGATTCAATTTCCCCCTTAATCTCCTTAGTAAGAATTTTTTGAGTGAACAGTCGTAAAATGTTCTTTTCATGATGAGATAACTCATAAGCGATTAATTTTAGAGGGAATAATTGGTGTCCTCTCGTCCTCCACTTGATTACAATTGACTGAAATGCTTTGACCCAATTTTCATAAAACTCCAGACAATCTTCATCTTTGTATTTTACAAAAGATCCCTATAAAATGGAAGTGTATGGGAGTGCTTCAAATCCTTTAAAATATCTTCAAGGTCATCCAAGGAGGAGTTCTTCGCCTTCTCATGGATCACCTGCCAGATTTCCAGAAAATCCAACACAAACGGCTCGATATGGTACTCCTGCGGGTGTTGCTTGAGTCCCTCCAGTATTTCATTTGTCCTAGTCATTATAATCACAAATAAGTCTCTGCTAA
>JAEOTQ010000042.1 GCA_016839785.1 Candidatus Hodarchaeota archaeon
CCTTTTCCTAATCTTTCTGTCGGCTTTAAAATCAATACTTGCTCCCAAGCGTTTGATAAGCCAATGCCTAGTTTTGCAAAGAAAGGAATCCCATAACCCACAGCAATCAACTGTTTTCTTCTCCCAGTTTTATCTGCAATATAACCTGAAAAAACTTTAACAATATTTGCTACAGCGTCACCTAATCCACCGATAAAACCAATAACAACACTGGATCCTCCAAGTGCAACAATAAACAGAGGAAGTACAGGAGTCATCATTTCACCTGAAAGATCAGCAAAAAAAGACACTAAACCTAAAAGAAGTACATTTCCAGTGAACCAAGCACGCGAGGAGGATTTTTTAGCAGCAAATTTTTCTTCTTTCATTTGAATCGGCTCTTGTAGGCAATTATTGTGCAGATACGATTGATTCGATATTGATTACTCTCCTATATTTTAACTAGTATCGTTCAAATATACAGCAAAGCATTCTCCCATTCAAACTGACTCGAGAAGGCAAGTTTTTTCTCTTATGAAGATCAGATCGTAGCGTGTTGGATGTTGCAGGTTTGAGTGACTATGAAGGTTATAGTTGTAGGTAAACATGACTTTGCAGGAAAGCTCTCTACCGAGATAGAAGGAGCGATTTTCATTGAAATCGATGAACGTATCTTTCCTGATGGCGAAGTTTGTCCTCGGTTGTTATTAGATAATCAGAACCCGATTGAAAATTCACACGTTATTATTGCAACGCAATTGGGATTTGATCAACCTATAAACCAGTACTTAGTTTCCTTACTTTTGACGATTTATAATGTTAAACGACATGGAGCCACAAAAGTTACCTGTATTATGCCCTATCATATATATTCGAGGCAGGATCGTGAGACTCGCTTAGGTGAACCCTTCTCTAGCAAGTACCTTGCATCAATGCTCGAAACAGCTGGTATGGATGAGTATGTAACCATTAATTCCCACTCATATGGTAAGAATCCTCTCAGTGATTTCTTCTCTGAATCAAGATCTATCAGCCTCTCAGCAATTCCCTTGATAGCTAGGGCTGTAAAAATGACAAGTAATTCATCTGAGGATATTTTATGCTTTTCCCCAGATGAAGGAGCCCTAATGCTAGCTAAAGAAGCAGCGGAAGCAATTGATTCACCTTTCTATGGCGCAATCAGGAAGAGAAGAGATCCTAAAACTGGAAAGATCTCGCAAGAGATGATTGGAATCGATATCTCGCTGGAAAATAGACATATTTTAATTGTTGATGATCTAGTTAGTTCTGGAGGAACCATGGTAGGAGCAGCAAGAATATTTAAGCAACAGGGGGCAAAAGAAGTCTACTTGGGGTATATCCATGGTGTACATACAGTTGAAAAATTCGAAAAGTTAAAAAAAGAAGATATTCAAATATTTGTAACAACTAATAGCATAAAACAAGAAATTCCAGGCCTGACAACTGTTAGTGTTGTGAAATTGATCGCAGATTGGATAAATTCCAACCTCTCTTAGTAAGAGCACTCCGAAAATATAATATGATTTCAAAGAACATCTGATTTATATTCAATGAAAAGGGCTTCACTTGGATGCAGATATGGAAGAAAGTATCTACAAAACGGTTACGGTTTTGAATTTTGGGTGTAGTGCAAATCGTGCAATTGCTGAGGGAATTTCAGGTACATTAAAGCAGAGCGGTTATAAAATTTCTACTACAGACATAGATGCTGACTTTATAATTATTAATACATGTGTTGTAAAACAGAATACTGAACACAGGATGAAAGATCTTTTACTTTCGCTTCCTGATAGCCAAAATGTGATAATTACAGGTTGTTTACCTGTAGTAATGCAAAAATGGATTGAACAGCATGTCCCGAGCGCTAGAATCCTTTATCCGGAGAATGCAAATGAAATTGTATCCCTGATCGAGAATCGCCCTGTAAATTCAAATTTTCGGCTTGATTCGCAAATATGGGAACAATTGTATTCGCATAAGCGAGTATTATTCAATCCGCTTATCACAACTGTGGAAATATCAAGAGGTTGTCTTGGAAATTGTAGTTATTGTATTGTGAAACATGCAAAAGGGCATTTACGTTCTAGAAATCCATTTTCCATAATACATGAAGTCAGAGATTCAATTAAAGCTGGAAGTAAGGAAATATGGCTTACAGCTCAAGACACAGGAACATACGGGTGGGATCGTGATCCTAAAACAACATTACCAGAACTAATTAGTGAACTTGTAAGTCTTCAAGGCCATTTTTATATTCGTATAGGAATGATGACTCCATATACAATGGAAAAGATCAAACACTCATTAATTAAACAAATGAATAATTCTAAAGTGTTTTCTTTCTTGCATTTACCCATTCAATCGGGATCTAATACGATCCTCACTGAAATGAGACGAAAAGAGACTAGAGAGGGATTCATTGAGCTAGTTAAGGAATTGAAATCTAAGATCCCAAGGCTTGTACTATCAACAGATGTCATTGTAGGAGTCCCAGGAGAGACTGAAGAAGATTTTAAATTATCAGAGTCCTTAATCAAACAGATTAAACCAACGATTGTCAATATTTCTAAATATACAGATCGTCCAGGAACTACAGCAGCAAAATTAAAATCCAAGATTCCCACGAAAATTAAATCCCAACGATCTAAGAGGTTAATGCAGCTCTGTCAAGAGATTTCAAAAGGAGAGTTACAATCGTGGATCGGATGGACTGGCTCTGTGATAATTGATGACCAAGGTACAAAGAAAAATCAGTTAAAGGCACGAAACATGTCTTATCTACCAGTAATTATAAATAATTCACAAGAGCGACTAGGGACTTTTCAAACAGTGACAATTACAGATACGACAGTCAATTATCTGATGGGAACTATAAATGAGTAGCTCAAATGAAACATAATAGAAGAAAGATCATGCGGGGGGAGGGGTTTGAACCCTCGAACGTCTATACGACTGGATTTCTCATTCAATGTGGATCTTAAGTCCAGCGCCTTTGGTCGGCGCCATGCGACAAACTAAAATGTCGTTTAGCCCACGTATAGCTGCCCTTGACCTGGCTTGGCTACCCCCGCGAAGTAGGAAGGTAGGCTTTTCTGAAAACAGGCAAAACACAGGTAGTAAAAAGAATTATCTATAGTTTGAGGATCATTTGGTATTAGCAGAAAATCGATAAGATCCCTATAGTCGTATTTAAATGGAGTAAATATATTTGAATGATCGATCTATGGAAAAAGAAAATTCTAGAGTTTCAATTATACTTGTTGAGACATCTAAAGTTCAGAATATTGGAAGTATTGCTCGTGTAATGATGAACTTCGGCTTTACAAAACTTATCTTGATAAATCCAAAGGTAAATTTGGCTGATCCTGAAATAGAGATTGTTGCTCGCAAGGCCATTCATATTATCGAACAGGCGGAAGTTATCATTTCAGGACTATCAGAACTTAGAAACAAATTTCCTCTACTAGTAGGAACCACTGCCCGAGTGGGGAGTGATTACAATCTAAACCGCGTTGCTATAACTCCAGAAGAGCTTTTTACAGATGATCTCCCCATTGAAAAAGTGGGTCTTGTGTTCGGAAGAGAACAACATGGTTTAACAAATAATGAGATTGATTTATGTGATCTGGTATTAACAATTCCCTCTCATTCTACGTATCCAGTGATGAACTTATCACACGCACTGGCAATAATACTCTATGAAATAAGGAAAATTGTGAAATTAAATGAATCTACTCAATCATTACGGAAACCTAAACATAGAGGAGCAAACTACAATGAGCGAGAACAGCTGAAAAAATACTTTAATCAACTTATAATGAAAATTAACTATCATCCCGAAAAACTAAAGGTTGCAAATCAAGCATTTTCAAATATCCTTTCACGTGGATATATTACAGGACGAGAAGTTACAACATTGATGGGTGTATTGAAATGGATTGAATTACAACTCAAATAATCAGGTAGGATAGCAACTTAACCAAAACCAATAGGAATATGTGTTATAATAGGAAAATACTTTGAGAGGTAAAATACAAATAACTACCTATTAATGAGCTATTTACGCAGTAAAAGCATCGGAACTGCGGAAAAAAATTATAATCTTGAAAAATATGACGACAGCGCCGATAGTCCAGCCTGGTAAGACTCCTGTCTGCCACACAGGTGACCTGGGTTCAAATCCCGGTCGGCGCATTTTCTTTTCCTTTCTTTGTATCGTCTAGTTGTTATTTGTGATTTTGTTGGATTGAATCCCATCCATATAATGGAATTCTTACATCCTCATTATTTTTTCTGTAAAATACTCCCTCTCCTGAATAGCATTGCCCAATGATTATACATTTGTTATTATTGCGCTTAAATACATCCAAAGTTTCATCCAACTTTGAGGAAGGAATGGTAAAAACTAGTTCGAACTCTTCCCCTCCAAAAAAAGTCATATCCTGAACAAGCTCATCGGAAAAATTGTATTCTAGAAGAGCTGGTTCAGTAGGGAGATGATCTACAATAATTTTAATGTTTGACTCTTTAGACAACCAATTTAACGCGGAGGCTAATCCATCAGAACTATCAATTGATGCAGAAGCTAGTTCACTTGAACATAAAATTGTTCCTTCTTGGAGTCGTAATTCAGGATCATATACATCGTTAATAGCAGACTCAAGAAGGTGAGAAGAAATAGTTTGAGATTTATACTTTGCTGTATCCAGTAAATAGTCAAATGCAATTGCTGTAAGACCAAAATATCCAGTAACACAGATTAAATCCCCTTTTTGAGCATTTCTTCTAGTTAAAAGTTCTCCTTGTTTAATCGTACCTATTCCAATCCCAGTTAATACTGTTTCAGATGCGGAACCCAAATCTCCTCCCAAATAAGATGCATTATATGCAAGAGTAGCTTGTTGAATACCACTAGCGAGCTCTTTGAGATTTTCCTCTGACATCTCATCCTCAAGAACCAAAGCAGATAGAAATTTCTCAGGAGAGGCTCCTTTAGCTACTAAATCTGAAAAAGTCATGGTAACCAATTTTCCCCCAATTTGAGTCCAGGTTTGGTTTGGTAAGAAGTCTCCATCCCGCTGCATACTATCAATATTAATTAGCATGTATGGTGGTTGATCTCTAATCAGATATGCATCTTCATTACTCCCCATAAACGGAGAAGAGACAAGATATGATTGTAGAAGATGAATGACATCTGATTCCTTAATATCCTTCAAAATCCGCATAATAGCTTACATTCTCGTTCCAGTATTTTTATTTTCTTAATCCTTATTCTGTCAAAATGACTGGAAAATGAGTGAAGTAGTTGATAACTCAAAGGCAAAGACGCGTGCTTTCTTTTCCCCAATTATATTTGTAGTAATAATAGCTATCATTTTATCTGGAATGACATTAAGTTATTATGGAAATCCAGAGACACCAGACGAACCTGATGATATATCTCCTTATCCTGAAAACCCTGATGATCCTGGAGGAATAGCTCAAGGAGCAATATCCACTATGTTATTTTATGTTGCCATAGTATTCATCAGTGGATTTATTGTGCTAATAATAATCAAGAAAGGTCTAATACATTTATTATCATACTTCTATGCTGCAATTATGGGAATAAGTTGGTTTACATTCGGAATGTTTTATGGAAGTATAATATTAACTCACTCGGTAGGAATTATCAACGCCGTATGGGATAACATACCAAGGATGATTCAGAATTTTCTCAGTTTCCTGTTTGAGACCGAAGTAACCTTACCCTTTTCAGGGAACTTTGTTGTTATTGTATTGATTTGGTATATAATAGCTGCTCTTCTTGGGGTAATTGGAACAATCTCATTTGGAATCAAATCCTTCAAGAGAATCTGGGTTCGAAATGTGATGATGGTGTTTTTTGGACCAATGATCGGTTCTATGCTTGCTATCCATTTTGGGTTGCTTACAGTCTTTTTAATATTAATTGGTTTATCATTATATGATATCTATGCAGTTTTTCGTGGCCCCCTCAAGGGTATAATCGATGAAAGTCGCGAATCAGTTAAAGAAGTTGAACTTCAGGTAGAAGAACAAGAGTATGACATGAGTGAATTGGAATTAGTACCCCTAATGCCAGCATTACCAGTCTATTCAACACCATTAATTAATATCGGACTCGGTGATTTCGCTTTTTTTAGTATGTTTGTTAGTGCGGCTGTCGTCATTAGCGCAGAATTAAATACGCTAATACCATTGGTTATGGCAGTTACCGGGCTTTTAGGAGGAGCATACTACACGTTCCAATATTTAAAAGAAGAACGAGCATTACCAGGTCTTCCCTTGCCAATTTTTGGTGGAATTGGATTCCTCACTTTAGGTGTAATATTTGTTTTAGTCTTTGGGGGAACCTCATTAGAGACTATTCTAAGCTTATTTGGTTGAATTCAGAAGTCAAATACAGGATTATTGACTATAAAAGCCAACATTACAGAAAAAAAGAAGAGAAAGGCATTAAAATCTGAATGAGTATTAAAAAAAAGAATAAACGAAGTTTACATGGCGACTAGGGCTTCACGCTCAAGTTGAACTAAGTATTCATTGATCTTAGTCTCAATATCGATACCCAGTTGACCCGCAAGGATAATAGAGTTTAAGAAGACAGTAAGAATCTCATCAGCAACTTGCTCATTGTTCAATAAGGTAGGATCCATCGCTTTCTTTAATGAAGCAACTAATTCAGGGTTGAAAAAAGGGGACTTGGTATTATAACTGCCAGTAAAGTGATTGAGAAGGGTTTTCACTCGATCTTGTATTTCACTCACACTCATGTAATATTGCATACGGGTATCACCATTTAGGAATTTGTATTTCAAGACTAATTATGAAATTAATAATATATTAAGCTTTTCTGGAAATAGATAGAAAGGAAATACTCGGGTTCCT
This sequence comes from Candidatus Hodarchaeota archaeon, assembly GCA_016839785.1. Lineage (GTDB taxonomy): Archaea > Asgardarchaeota > Heimdallarchaeia > Hodarchaeales > Hodarchaeaceae > Hodarchaeum. The sequence goes on from JAEOTQ010000042.1 coordinate 6,913, forward strand.
ACATCCTTAAACCGAAAGATTCGGAATTTTGTCGAATTTTCTGCATTCTCGACTGGAAACAACCGGGGGAGGGTGTTTGTATCTTCCGACTTTATTCACCTTTCACTTCATACTCCTCAATCCCGCTCTTAAATAGAAACAGAGTGTTATCTCCAAATAGAAATAGGAAAATTATAATTTTAGTCGGCTAAAGATGGAGATTTTAAGGTGCTTTTTCTAACCCTCTTAGGAGATATACATTTCCGATTAAATTTCTGATTCTACCTCATGAGAGAATTTGATTAAGTCAGTTTTGTAGGTTTGAATGTTTTACGTCATTTGGAATTTTTAATAAAGCGATCGAGCAAAATGAAATAATTTGGTTTCAAACTGTGGAGTATATCTCTTAACCATAGAAATAACTATATATAACTCATCTGCTTGCAAATCAGCTCTAAAAGTTTGTATTTCTTCTCTACCTATTTCTTCTTGTTCACACAGCTCTATGAGTTGTGCAGTCTTTGCTAGTAGTTTGTTTACATAATCATGAATTACCGTTTTTTGTGTTTCACTGGGAGCAATTTTGAGAGTGTGAATCAGGTTTCCCAACGAAGGTAATTCTCGTGATTTTTTAATTATTTTTCGTGAATGGATATTTACATTGGTAATGTTTTTGTATTTTTTCAAAAAGTTCACTTGGGGAGAACAGATTAGGAGATCTTTCTTTTTCGGATCTACATACGATAAAGCATATTCTACTGCAAGGAGTCTATGAGGTACAAGTAATTTCATCGAGTTTATTACTTTATCTACAATCTCTTTTACGTTTCCAAGAATGAGAATAGGTTCTTCCATTAAAAGAGAATATATTACTTTCTCAATTCCATCTTGAAAATACTCTAATAGAAAATTTAAGGTTTCCTGATTAGGATCCTCAAATACTATTGTTTCTGTCGAGGGTAAAGGAGGCGAGATTTCAAAATCTGGAGTTTTCAATGCTAAAAGGGATTCCAAGATACTTTTTACTTCATTATCTATTTTTGATACTTCTTTTGTATATATATACCGATCTTGGATATGAGTTACTGAATCCAACACTTTCTTCTGTATCTCAGGAAGGGATCTATAGAAATTTATTGCCGCAGAGCTATCTTGTGCAAAAGTAATTGTAGCGTACATATTTTCGGATTCAGGATCCTTACTCTGTATTCTGAACATATAATATAAGGCTATTCTATCAAAGCTGGGGAGAGGAAGTAGTGCATATTTGGCTTCAAGATCAGATTTGTCCTCTAAAGCTCCAATCGCTACATAAGATTTCATCACTATCTTTCTGCTAATTTCATGAGAACTTATTGTTGAATAAAGAATGATTGGTCCTTTTTGGGGATCAAAAATTGAAAATAGAACATCATTTTGCACGATATCGACCTTCATTGGACTCATTGTAACGATTATGAAATTACAAAGCGTTGCTATATTTTAACTATTTCATTCAAACACTTACGATTTTTGAACATTCGAAAAAATTCACTGATTTGAAATTGGGAGAAATGAATGTTTATCGTGATTAATCTCAATTTTCTGGTATTGAGTATGGTGAGTTGGAGAATAAGCTTACTCAATCTCGTGAGTATTAAGGATTAACTTACTCTATGTAATTGTTAGGAAATTTGCAATTAAGGAACTAGTAATCAGAAATAGCACACCCATTATATATTTTCTTGTTTTATGAACATAATCAACATTATTATGCTGTTTTATTAGTTTGAAAATGGGAAATAACGCCAGTAAGATGATTACCTCTACTGCCCAAAAGAGGAGTGTAAAAAGGCTATCTGTAGTCAGTAAAATCCCATGGTATAGGATTATACTTAGTAAATAGAGGCCAATTACTAATACTGCGGCTTTTCTGGTACCTAATACAACAGGGATGGTATTTTTCTGATTTTTTCCATCCCATTCCACGTCAGCCATGTCTTTGTGCATTTCGAAAGCAACTACAACAATGAAAATTAATAGGAAAAATAATAAAATTTCAATAGATATGCTCTGTGGATTGGTTGCAAATACACCAACTATTAATGATGATGAAATCCCGAATGAGGTCACAATATTCTTTACTAATAGCACATTTTTCAATTGCCATGAATAGAGCACAGATAAAATAGCAACACTTGCGGAGAGAAGAAATGAATAAAGATTAAGGTAAAATGCTAAAATTAATCCAAGTATGGTTTCTAGGATAAATATGACTGTAGCTTCCTTCACTGAAATTCCTTTTCTAGGAATAGGTCTTTTTGGCTTCTCAAAAATGTCTATTTCTCTATCCATAATGTCATTTATTGTATTCGTACTGGCGGAGAGGAGTAATCCTACCAAAAACCCGAAAACTAGTTTCAAGTCCAGAGTGGCTTCTGTTGATGAGATGATCATACCAAAAATGACGACTAATCCTACTATTATTGAAGCTTTGAGGCGTGCTAGATCAGTAATTGCTCTTAATTCCATTTACTTTCACGGTCAAAAAAAGAATTTATCTATTATTGTCAGAAAATTAACTCCTTTTTATTAATCGCGATCCCGTAACCACAAGAAGTAATTCTGTATTTTCTTAGCGTACAAACTAGAGGGTGTAGTGTATTAAAATGCAGTAGCGAGTGAGAATTTTATGTATTCGCAAATAAAAAATTCTTAAATCTCAACCAAGTTTATATTTTACAAATAAGATTTTAACACTCAATAAAATCCCTTAAAACGGTCATAATTCATTATTTAAACAGATTCTGTTTGAATTTATGATATTTGATGAACACATTCAAGAAATGGAGTCCTGTATTCATTGCCAATTACTGATCCAGAGAAAAGAGACATTGTGCGTAGTGCCCTCCTTGATATGATGATCTGTCGAAAGTGCTATGCTCGAAATCCTGCCAATGCCACTAAATGCCGTCGCTGTCGATCAACAAGACTTCGTCCCAAGCGGAAAGAGAGAGCAGGGTAACTTATTTTCGGTTTCACAATTTCTTGGATACAATTTGTATCTGATTGACTTGGGCTAACTCTTAAAATTGGAGGATTTGTTTTGCGTCTAATTGATGGTAGCCAAGGTGAAGGTGGAGGTTCAGTATTACGTATTGCTACAGCCTTTGCATTAGTCAATCAAGAATCGATCACCATTGAAAATATTCGGAAGAAAAGGCCCGTAACCGGACTTCGACCGCAACATCTTTTAGGTTTGCGTGCTTTGACAGATTTATGCTCTGGAGAATTAGTCGGTGGAGAAATTGGATCTGAAAAGATAACATTTCATCCTGGTTCTGACTGGAAATCAAATCTTGTGGTTAACATTCCAACTGCAGGAAGTATTGGCTTAGTTCTTCAGATCCTTCAAATCGGGATGCTAGCTTCTTCGAATCTTAGAGTCAATCTAACGTTTCAGGGTGGTGGGACATTTGGAAAGTGGGCTCCTAGTATCAATTATATCGAAATGGTAACATGGCAAATCTTCAAGCAGATGAATTATAATCTAGAATTAACCGTTAATCAACACGGTTTTTACCCTAAAGGAGGAGCTGAAGTGAAGGTCTCAATGAATTCACCCTCTAATTTAACTGGTATAAATTTAAAACAGGAAGGAGAGATCACAAAAACCATTATTGATTCAGTTGCAACAACGCATTTAAAAAATGCTAGAGTAGCTGAAAGGCAGGCAGAAGAAATTCAACGTAGTCTAGCTGAACATGATATTGGAGCAACAGTCAATATTTCTATTTTAAATGCTAACAATCCAGGTTCAGGAGTTCTTGTATATTCCCCTACTGGTAATACGATAATTGCGGGAGATGCAGTTGGTGAAAAAAGAAAACCAGCAGAAAGAATTGGACAGATTGCCTTTAAAAATTATTTTATGACATTATCTAACCATTGTAGTGTAGATAGGTTCCTAGCAGATCAGATATTACCTGTGATGGCCTTAGCAAATTCCTCGAGTACATTTATTACTCCAACTCTCACAAAACATACGAGAACTAATATTGATCTTATAGAGGCCTTAACAGACGCTAAAGTGACAATTCAGAAAATAGAGAACAAATTTCTAGTGTCTGTTGATGTTTAACTTCGCCGTTGTCTCTCTGAGCCATTGAAGATACTCCTCACTCCCTGTATGAATTTTGTATACTGCAAAAGCAGGAGTTTCATAAGAATGAACCGACTTGAGCAGTTTTTCTAATGTCTCAACGAGCGATTCACGAGTTTTTACCCAGACAATGACCTCATTTTCCTCTTCAATGGTCTCTTTCCATCTGTAAATGGATCTTACATCAGAAATGATGTTTACACAGGCCGCAAGGTGTTCTTCGATCACTCGTATACCAAAATGTTTAGCATCTTCTAAATTAGGAAAAGTTGTATAAACTGCTACAAACAAGACATTCACCTTTCATATTATTTATGATATCCGAATCGGTGTTCTGATCGACATAATAAACACAGATAGTGAATCTGTTTTTTCTTACTATTTAACCGTACCTTAGTTGTATCACTGGTAAATGGAGCAAGACATTTATGGCAATATAGCTGTCGGAATGGTTTAGGAAGGTGAAATCTACCTCGCATTCCCATTTTCTTGGCTGATTGAATATACTCTCTTGATAAATCGGGATCTGTCGATCGAAGATCAAAACTTCTTTGAAGGAGATAATTAATTGCTTCAGAAAAGAGGACTTTCTTTGTTTGCTTTTCTGTTCTCGGTCGTCGTTTTTTCCTTTGCTTCGAGGGAGCCATATAATCAGACGTCCAATTACCTTATCTCCTTAACCACGATTTTTGATTCAACCAAAACTTATATTTTTTACTTTTTATACTCATGATCAAATTCCTATATTGAAAGCACATTGATTTTACATTTGGAAATATTTATTGTTCTTCTCATAATAACTACCACAAATCTTCATTCCTAGGGGACTAATCCATAGAAATAAATATCAAAGAAGTGCAAGAAACCTTTTTAGTTTAAAGCAAGGGGGGAAGAACTGCCAAGAAAGGGCTATAGTCAAAGGATTTCTGCTCCGATAGTGTAGCTTGGCCCATGAGGGCATCAATGCGATACCTACGGCTAATCATATCGGGCTTTCGCCTCGATATAGGATTACACCAGAAGTCTCCTGCGAGAGGACCCGGGTTCAAATCCCGGTCGGAGCATTTCCTTAGCATATGGTTTCCTTTCTTTTTAGAGTGATTAGAAATGAGTCGACCTTTAGATGTCTTATCAAATGCTTTGAATCAAACGGTAATCGTTAAGATGAGAGCCTGGCGTGAGATTCGTGGCACATTACGTAGCTATGATCCCCATCTTAATCTATACCTGGAGAGTGCTGAAATGATTCATCCAGGCAATGAGGAAACAGGTGAAGAAGAACGTACAGAAACCCTTGGGAATATTATTCTTAGGGGAGACAATGTAATCCTTATCTCACCTCCATCATAGACTTGTATCTCAGATCAACACAAATTTATCGAGCTGTAATAAAATGACAAAAGGAACAACCTCACGAGGAAAACGTACATCACATAGGACACACATGCAATGTAGACGCTGTGGAAACCGTAGTTTTCATAAACGTAAAGGTCGATGCGCATCCTGTGGATATCCAAGTCCCAAGCTAAGACGGTTTGGGTGGCAACGAAAGAATTTTAATCACCGTCGAAGGATAACCTAAATACATTGCCGAGGTAGCTTAGAGTTTACTCCCATGAGTAAACGAGTAACCCGGGAGGATTGTCTCCTTAATTGGAGATGATTCCCGTAAGCGCTGGACTGAAGTCTGAGGATTGTTTAATCGTCAGAAATCCAGTTGCCGTGCGTTCAAAAGGCATTCATAGGGAACAGGTGTCCCTCCCTGAAATTCGCACCCTCGGCACTACTTTCTCCTTTAGTATTCATAGAATTTCAATTTTTTCCATGACTAAATTTGTCAGACAACTATTTCGAAAATAGTTCTGGACAGGATGAGTCACACATCCACTATCCGGCAGGTTTGCAATCCGAGAATGACTGCTTTCCATTAGGACTACTTGAACAAGGCCTATTTGTAATATTCCAACTACTGTGAATTTCCATCAATTTGGGTCATTCTTCTCTTGCCTTTGACGGATAACTCGTCTAACGTAGTTACAAGGGAATCTGACCGAGACGCTAATTCAATTTATTAGTCATCACCTCGCTTAGAAGAGGTGAGAGAGGGAGATTTTTTAAGTTTGAAAGAGAGAGGTCAATGAAAATGGGAATTAGTGCTCTGTCGGATGAAAATGATCATGTTTTTTTGAAAGGTGGAATTAACTATCATAATTTTTGCTGATTAATTTTGACCTAGATACAAATTTCTCAAGTTAGATTGATAATTCTTTCAGGATCAGAAATCTATTAAATTGGGGAAGTATCTTATAGCGGTAAGAAAGATTTCCATAAAGAAAAAATCGGAGTAAATCAGAATGAAACCAGTAATTACGCTTTCTCTTGGTGGCTCAATTATTAATCCAGGTCAAATTGATGTTAAATTTCTAGAAGGTTTTTCTAAGATTATCCATCAACTTATTCCAAAATTTAAGTTTATGATTGTTTGTGGTGGGGGAAAAGTCGCACGAGAATATATCCATGCGCTTCCTCACGGGCTGACTGAGGGGGAACGGGATTATATGGGAATTGCTGCAACATGGTTAAATGCAGAATTGTTAACATTTTATTTCAAAGGTTTATGTGGCCCCGTATTACCCAGAACGGTCGAGGACTTGAGGCAGCAGTTACAGCATTTTGATGTGGGCTTATCTGGCGGATTTTTACCCGCGGTAAAAACTGATGAAGATGCAGCAATCGTTGCGGACCTATTCGGATCACCAATTTTAATCAATGTTACAAATGTTGATGGAATTTATGATAAGGATCCAAGAGATAACTCTGATGCTAAAAAATATGATAAATTAACCTCTAAGGAATTTTATGAAGTTATCTCTCCTCTTTCTATAGGAGCAGGGTCTAATGCCCCTTTTACACTTATTGCAGCAAAAATTTGTGAACGATCCAATATGCGTATTATTATTTGTCCCAAAGATCTAAATAAGATCCGACAAGCAATTGAGGGAGTAAATGTGGGTACAGTAATTCAAAATGCATGAACTGAATTGAAAAAGATTAGAGAAGAAAGAAATTGCGAAACGCTCCTATTTCCTAAATGCGTCTCAAATACAACTTATGGTGTTACCCAGTTTTGGGCTGAGGAATATTGGACATGGTTACAAATACAGAAGATTCGGAAAAAATACCCTTTCATCGATTTGAGCGGTTTAGTTAATAGAGAATTTGAAAATCATTTGAACGAGCTCCTCATCAACAAACCCCATAACAAAATATTGGACACGAACTCTTTTACAGAAGTACCTAAAGATTCTTGGGTAATCAGCAATAACATGTTAACAATTGCTACATCCCATGCCCCCTCACGTTATAAAGCTCAGAGGCTCTTGAGAAGATATAAAGAGAAATGTCGAATCCTCACAATTGATGCTCACTACGATTTAGGGAATTATTCAGGTATCCATGGAGCATGGATTACAGACAAATTAGCAAGGCACACATGTGTTATAGGGGGCTGGGATGAGACATTATATGAATTGAAAGCAGCTCAATCATTTATTCCTTACATTGAATCAAGTCTAACTATATTAAGTGAAAACAATTCGTTTTTAAGATGGATTGCTGACAAAAAGGTTTATATATCAATAGATCTAGATTTTTTTCCCCCTGCAGCTGAATATTACGGATTATCATCATTTTGGAATCGTAATTTGTTTATTGGCCATAGTTTGAATTTAAATCAACAAATTCAAATGTTAGGAGAAAATATTGACCTGGCCACTCCAACTCTTATTGGCAAAACTATCAATCTCTTTGAAAATTTATCCTCCTTTCGGAAAGAGAAGATAATAAGTATCAATTCACACCTACGGATGCTCATGAATCTTATTGAAGAAATCGTTATTCTATTTCAAAATACTTCCTCTTCCCTATTAGGAATGGATCTAGTTGAATACTCTGCCATATGTGATTGGGATCATTTAACCATTAATGCCCTGATGAAACATTTCAATCTATTTAAGAGTGCACTTCAGCCCATTATTGAAAAATAATCACGTTCATGAATTGTCATTATCTACTTGATTTGAAATCAACCAGATCATTATCCCCTTCTTTCGTTATTATCATTGATAATACTTTTATTAGTGTGTTGAAAGAAAGAAATATGGAGTAAGGGGCGAATACAATTTAACTAGTAGTTTTACAGGAGAAATTTACCATTTCTTATAGAGCTTATAAATACGAACAGGAATTAAATGCCTTAAAAGCGAAAGAATCTCCTGATGGGAGTACTTGTTTAATTTCTCTCTATGTTCCCCCAAATCGTGCAATCGCAGATTTTGTGCAAGAACTATCTGATGAAATTGGTACTGCTACCAATATTAGAAGTAAGTTTACTCAGAAAAACGTTGTTAAGGCTCTACAAAATGTAATTGGGAAGCTCAGGTTATATGGGCATAAAGCCCCAGAATCAGGAATAGCAATATTTGCGGGTGCAACTGCTGATTCTGGCCATAAGGATTTTAAGTTAGAATCTTATGCATTTGAGCCTAAAGATCCAATTTCACGGAAGCTGTATGTATGTGATAATCGATTCCATGTTGAACATCTAATCGAAAAACTTGGAGAGAAAGATGTATTTGCACTTTTGGCTATCGACAGTGCTAAAGCCACTATTGCGACCTTGCAAGGTGATCGAATCCAAATAATCAAAAGTACACGAAGTGGTGCCGCGAAAAAACATAGAAAAGGGGGACAAAGCAGCGTTCGATACGCTAGGTTGCGTGTAGAAGCAATCGCGCGCTATTTAAAGCGCGTAGCTGA
>JAEOTQ010000043.1 GCA_016839785.1 Candidatus Hodarchaeota archaeon
GTTTAATCCCTTTTTATCTTTTGAAATGTAGGATGTGAACTACTACCAACTAATTTTAGGAGCTCTCTGCGAGTTCTTTGAACCCATCAAATAATGGGAAACTTTCGTTTTATCTTTGACTGTTTGTCGCAGTTTATCAATATGATTATTAAAATATTGATAGCCCGTCCACAGGGCATTGAGTGAGAGAAACCTCTTCATGATATTGACTGCTGAGTTTTGATCGCGATCAAGGATGGTTCCACAATTCTCACACTGAAAGATACGTTCAGAAAGAGGTAGAATCTCTTTTTTGTGTCCACATACAAAACAAGTCTTAGTAGTATCCCGTTCATCAATTATTATTACTCTTTTACCTAATTTTTGCCCTTTATAGGTCAATAATTCGATGAAACGGCCCAGATGACCAGTATTATGGACTCCATGATTAAGACTCTTCTGATACTTCATTCCTAAGACATTTTTATTTTTCCTCGTCATCTGTTTTGGTGAGAGATCACCAACTATTATAGTAGCAGATTTGGTATTTTTCAAGATGTTGAGGCTCTGTTTATGTTGCCAATCCTTCGTTTGGTTTCGGCATTTTTGTTGAATAGTTGTTAACCGTTGAGTGTACAATTTGTGTCTTCGACTGGTTTTTTTGCAATGGTCTCTTCTGCGCTGTAATGAATGAATTTTAGGTTCCCAATATTTATCAGGACGCTTGACAGTAGATTCTAAAAATTTTCCATGTAAATTAACTGCTGTGTGTTTGGTTATCCCAAGATCAAAAGCCTGATACAAACCATTATCAATAAAAGGAGGATCATCCTGTTCATAATTTATTGCTAGATAGAATCGCTTGTCGTTTCGGTCATGAAAAATTTCAATTTGTTTAACAATATAACCAGTGAAGTCAAATGGGACAAAAAAGACTAATTCGGTTTTTTTCGGATGTTTATGGGAGAACTGAATAGCCTGCTTCCCTATTTTGAAACCTGATTGGTTGTAACATAATGTAAAGAAATAATCTTTACCTCTGAAAGTTGGTGGTCGAGCATTAGCGTCACCGTTCTTTCTTAACCAAAAGAAAGCTTTGAAAGCAGAGTCAAGCTTTTTTAGAGTCATCTGGAGCACTTTTGAATAAACTTGGTTGTATCTTGGAAACAACTTCTTCGTATATGGTAGACTGTCCTGTTGCTCTCTATACGAAACAGAGTATTTGTAAGTATCATACAGAAACTTCCTTTCTGCTAGTGCATAGTTGTACAGTAATCGACATGTCTCTGATAATTCCCATAGTACCTCTTCCTGTTTTTCTGTGGGAATAATTGCTAATTTCCAAGTTAAAGTTACCATACAACCGACCCTAGGTAATTTTTGCTTAATATCATTTTTAAATATTCTTGACCTTGTCATCAAATTGAAATTATAGTTGTTTCTTCTTCTGACTCTTCTCATCCCATTATTCTTTATATCCCCTTATTAATGTATTTGAGACACTTGTTGTTTAATTAATCATCCTCTATCTAAAGAAATGGGGCTTCTAGTGAAGTGTTAAAAATACTGTTAAGAATACTAAAAAAGAGCTTTTAAAAGGTGCTCTGATTCCTTGAGAACATAGAGCTTGGATATCATGGATTCCTCGGTAGATTTTGAAAAACACCTTGGTGGGCTCACAATCGAGAAACGTGATTATCAACTTGCCGCAACGCATGAAATAATTTCCAAAATCCCGAATTCATCACTTTTAAACTACCCTTACGGTACAGGCAAAACAATAATTGCCCTCTTAGTTTTTTTATCCTTGAGAAAGGAGAATCCCCGAGCTAAATTCGTGTTTACTTCCGCACGAGAAGCTGCCGCATTACGTTGTCGTCAAGCTCTAGAAATGGCTAAACAATTTGGTTTTGTTGATCAACTGGGGTATTTATTTGATCCTCGTTCAGGGGGAAAAGGACTAAGTCTTCCACAAAAAAAGAAAATGTATTTAGCATCGAATATCATATTTTCACCAATCACGACTCTTATGAATGACCGATTTCAGATAAAATCACGTTTACAAACTGATATCTTTAAATCCATTCAGCTATGCGTTATAGATGAGGCCACAGATCTTCTTGCGAGATCCATGACTGGATTTCGCCTCAGTAAATACTTCGAGGAATTATTTACAGTTCGACCCAAAGCAGGTAATTTTCCCATATTAGCCATGACTGGCACACGTGATCAATATCGAGCTCAGAATATCTTAAAGATTCTCGGTGAGGGGACTCATCTTATGCAACGTCCTGATTTATCACCGTACGAAACCATCACGCAGATTCGGGAGATTATTAGAGAGGATTACAAACAGATAGATCAATTAATATCTAATCTCTTAACTAAACCGGTAGGAACGATCCAAGAAATCCTTGATCCTCAATTAAGTCGATTAGATGTCATTAAGATGAGCTATGGAGGAGCCTTAGATCGGTTAAAAGATTCACAGGCAAAATATCCTATTCGTATCGGAAAATATCAAGTTAAAGATAATGATTCTCGAGAGCAACTCTTGACAGCCTTCTCCCTACTCTTCAAGCTTACACATTCGAGATTGCTTCTTTTAGATTCTACTCCTGGAGAGTTCCTCCGTTATATTAAACTTGATGAAAACAAAGAGCACTTCCAAAGCGTAATCGAAGCCAGTTCATTCATTATTTCCCACCGATCAGAGCTACCCCGATTTGATAAACCAGAAGAAACAACTACTCGGGGACTGATCAATCCAAAAGTTGATACTGCAATTGACCTAATTCACGAACATCTAATTCGTGGCGCAAAAGTAATTCTATTCACACGTTACCTAGCTCTCGGAGAACAGACAAATATGCTTCTAACGAAAGCATTGAAATTTCCAGGTGTAAAATATTTATCAGGTAAGACCCCAGAAGATACTAGGCGAATAATACTAGAACAGTTTCAGCAGGAAGATGTGAATGTCCTCATCTTCACACCTGTGGGAGGTCGAGGTTTAAACTTAGGAGAAGCTGACGTAGTTATTCACCTTGACATTACCAGTAACATAGATGATATGATTCAACGTCGTGAACGTGCCCGTGGTTGTTTAGAGTATGTCTTGGTAATAAAAGGGACAAGCGAAGAGGTAAAGCTCAAGGATTATGCAAAACTAATAGATTCATCCGATAACAACTCTTCGAAGACAATAGATTAAGTTTGAACCATATTTAGCCTTTCTTGAAACTCGTTCCTACGAATATCTACAAGCTTTTCAAAGTGTTTTTTCTTCAAAAAAATCAGTCCGAACGCGAAGAAAATAACTAGAAGAATTCCATTTAAAATTAGACTCCCTCTAATTCCGATTGGTGTACTAGCGATCACACTAACAATACCCATTCCAATGATTTGAGCTGCAGTTATTGAAAGGTTAATAAAGGAAAAAATTTTTCCTCGTAGTCTGTCAGGGACAGTTTCTTGGGCTATAGTCTGCAGGGGGATACCAATGAACACTTCAATTGCACCAAATCCTATCCAAGCGATTCCAACTATCCAAAGGTTTGGAGCAGCACCAAAAATTACTAGAATAATACCAGCGAGAAATGATGTCCATGTTATAAGGGTAATTGGTTTAGAAATACGTTTCTTCCTTGACAAGAGAATTGCAATAGTTACACCTACTGCAGCAGAACCCGAAGACATAATTCCAAATATTATCTCGCGGATCCCTTGTTCAGTCAATCCGTGCGATAATTCTAAATATGGAATAATTAAAATCATTGAAGCACCACCCGCAAACATCAACATTGAAAAGAGAACCAATATATAAAGCAAGGGGGAGAATCCAATGATATATTTTCCACCTAAAATTAAATCTTCAATAGGGTTCTTTGTTGATGGATCATCTGCCTTTAATGAGATATTTATCCATAATATGAATATGGCTGAAATGAAAAAAGAGAGAGCATCAATAAAAAATGGAATTTCGTATCCTATTGACCCTATTACTAATCCTGCTATCATGGGACCAATTAATACTGAAACCTGATAAGTTCCCACACTCAAAGAATTTGCTGCTAAGAGATCTTTTTTGTCATCTATCATTTTAGGAATTGACGCGCCTCTTGCTGGGTAAAAGAATCTAGCAAAAGCTGCATTGCAAAAAGCTACTCCTAATATCCACCATAAACGAATAGGATCAGGTAATCCTGCAGTCAGTGGAATTATAATAATGACTGAACCTTGTGCTAGATCAGCTAAAGCCATCGCATACTTTCGATCAACTTTGTCAACAATAACACCCGCCCAAGGACCAAGTAATAACATTGGAATTGCTTGAGCTATAGATAATAAAGCCATAGCGAAAATGTCACCAGTTATATCCCAAACAAGCCAGAGAATGGCAATGTAGGAGAATTGAGAGCCAATATTAGATATTAATTGTCCAGTAAGTAGTTTCCCAAAGTTTGGATATTTAAACGGAAGGAACTGTGATTTTTTATTGGGTTGATTTAGCTCATCAATCACTTAGCTTGTCACCTGTTGTACCTAAGGGTGTGACTCATATTGATACAAAGTGTAGAAGCAATTAAAGTGGTAAATGTTTATAGATTCTTTAACCCCAAAACAGTGATTTCGTATCTAAAAATGGTGATCTCTGTTATAAAAATGGGGAATTCCAAAAAAAAGCTTAAGATTGATCATTCAATAAATTTCACTAACTCGCTTTCTGGTTTTCTGGAGAGCTCCTTGGGTTTTTCGGCAGCATAACCAATTGGA
>JAEOTQ010000241.1 GCA_016839785.1 Candidatus Hodarchaeota archaeon
CTTTTCCCAACATTTGCATTTCCTGCTAGTGCTACACGAATTTTAGGATTAATAGAATTCTTCACTTAATTAAACCACTTTTTCTTTAGGATTAGCGTTTTAAGACTATTAGACAGAATATAGTTAGGCGAAGTGCTCAACGATAATTCTAGCTGCAATTCCACGACCTATTGCTAGATTTGACCCCCGTACTAAGAGGTGAATTGGCCCTGTGAATGGTGCACGTCTTTTTACTGTAACTATTGATCCAATGGTTAATCCTAAATCATTTAATCGCTGATTTACCATTCTACCACCTCTTATCTCTAGAATTTTGCCTTTTTTTCCAACATTTAAGTCGATTAATGCCGTTATCATTATCGATATTCTTCTATCATTTTGGTTGACGATATAGGATTATAACCACTGTTAAAAGATCCATGATACAGATATTATAAAAATGTTCACACAAGAAAACTTTCATAGAAGACTTCTATAGATTTGAATATTCAGGAATTTTCTTATGAAATTCAACAATGAAAATCAGATTCAATGCATTAGTTCTGTTCAAGGATAATTTCGTTTAAAGCTTCTTGAATAGATATTGCTAATTCAACCAAATTAGCTCCTGAAAGTGACTCAGCTGTACCTTGAGAATTAGCAATTCCCTTAAGTGTCGGCCAGACATTTATTGCGATTTCAAATTCATCTTGAATTTGTAAGATAGGTTTAAGAAAGAGGGTAAGCTGATTACAGAGCTCTAAACCAAGATGAATTCCCAAAATTGGACAAATGAAAAAATTAAACTTTCTAATTAGAGGACGTCTTTCTTGAGTATAGCATCTCGCATTTAAGCCAATCAGGAGAGTGCATCCAGCTTGATGGTCAGGAGTTTGAACACGAAAAGGACAAAAACTATCTGATTTTTCAATCATTTGATCTGCACCTCTTAATAGCTGGTGAATTGGTTCTATAAATTTCTCACGAACTTTAGGGGTTACTAATTGACTCCTTTTTTGCCGATTATTTATCATTGGCTTTGTTTTTTCAATTCTTCATGGAGCTTTTCTGGATAGGTGGGTGAGGATGAATCATATATGATGGATTCCTCTTTATCTAGAAGGTGAAACTCTTCTAACATCTTTTTGTGAGTATTTGACCAATCACCTACCTTAGTATGCATCTTTATATAATTTGATGGCATAGGATGAGTACCAATAATGACAGGTAATCCAGTTCTTTCTTCAACGAATTTTTGAAATTTCTCTAAATAAATACATGGTGGATAACCTGCTAATACTCCAGTAGCAAAGTGAATCGCTTGAGCACCATTTTTCTGGATCCCTAGTATTGCATTTTCAATATTTCCTCCAGGGCAACCACCACAAGTTGTATAAGCTACCACTTCTAACGAATCGTTATCAGAATAGCGCTTAAATGCTCCCTCTCGGTTTCTCACCGAACGAAAGCACTTTCCACCTTCACATTGGCGATATCGATCGCAAATTATGATTCCTATTCTCAATTTATCACCTCTTATTGAATTTAACTATCTTTCAGCTTCTTAAGGAGAGTACTCACAATCGGTTGAAAATATTCAAAAGCTTTTGTGATTCCCTCATCTTCTTTAGCTCTAATGGCGGGATCTAAAGGAATTTTACCAAGTAGTTCTGTGTCAAATTTTTGAGCCATCTTGGTACCTCCACCTTCTCCAAAGAGAGGATATTCTGACCCACATGATGGACATCTAAAGATGGACATGTTCTCAATAATTCCAAGGATTGGGCGTTCCATTTTACGAGACATAACTAGTGATTTGCCTGTATCAAGAAGGCTAACCTCTTGTGGTGTGGTTACAATAACAACTCCATCCATGTCAGGAATTAACTGCATAATCGATATGGCTTCATCACCCGTTCCAGGAGGCATATCAAAGATCAGAATCTCTAAATCTCCCCAATCAAAATCAGTTAGAAATTGTCTAAGAGCTTTTATTTTCAACGGACCTCTCCAAATCACTGGAGTAGATTTTGAATCAAGAAAAAATGCCATAGATATAATTTTCAGTCCGAGAGGGCCTTCAACTGGCACAGGTTTTCCATCCTCCTGTGAAATCACTCTTTTATCTTCAACACCCAACATTTTCGGAATATTTGGCCCAGAAAAATCTAAATCGAGGATTCCGACAGTACCCGCTGGGAATCTCTCTGCGAATCCTAAAGCAAGATTCACAGCAACAGTTGATTTTCCTACACCGCCTTTACCTGATAATACTACAATTTTATGCTTTATCTTTTTTAACTTTTTTCCAATTTCCTCTTGTGATTTTGCTAATTGATCTTGCATCTACTTAAACCTATTAGTACTTGATTCGTTTTACATAATCTGCTATCGATTTCATATTATTGACTGGTGAGATCTTTGGAGCCTTTTTCTTAATTGAATTTATTTTTCTATTCGAAAGAGACAATTTGGTTTATTATCTAGTATACTGGTTTCCCTAGTCACTTTCTTACCTATAATCTCACTCATGAGAGTCTCACAAACCTTACATACTAGAGGTTCGATCTTAGAAATTCCGTATAGATTGCAATTGTGATTCTTTATTAGATAAGACTTTTTATCTTCAGTTAGTTCTGGATAATATTGATTTCTTTTGAGTAAAACAATTATTCTCTCTAGTTTCTGTTTGAAATCACAAGATGAATCAATATCTCTCATATCAATATCCATCTGATTCATTAATTGTTTTGCCTGCATTTTACCAACAGCTTTCAGGAGAATAGTTGTTTCCTTATCTCCGTAGTGAACCCTCAATTGGGAAATTAGTGCAAGAGAAAATTCCTTGTACATCTTTGGAAAAGAATCAAAAGCATTTTCATGTAGAGAAAAAGCCAACGCTGGACGGCCGTTTTTTCTTTTAATCTCAGATCGTACAACAAGATTTTCTTTCTCTAATAGTACTAGGTTCTGCCTAATTGTATTGAGACTAAGGTTAAAATCCAGGGCCATCTTTCTTATCGTACAATTTTCATTAGATTTTGTGCACGTAACTAGTAAATAACGCAAGATCTTATCTCGTGTAGGGAGTGAGGAAGTATCACTGAGGATTGACTCCCAATCCCTATTTAATCCTGTAAAATTAATTTTATGATTTACTTTGGCCATTCTACTCATCATCATGCTCTTTAGTTCTTATTTAGTCGAAATCTGAAGTGATCTGTCTCATTGAGGTAAATAAATTTCTTTTCTCGGTAATCAAGAACTTCAATACCACGAGCTCCCAAATCCTCAAAATATTCTTCAGGATTGTCAATATTAAATTGAAGAAGAATTTCTATAGCTTGAGAGTATTGGAGAGGATGTCGTCTTGTAATAGCAAAAATTGCTTCATCTGGTGTCTTAAATACACTCGTATCAAAACTCCCTACTTCATTCAACGGTAAAATTTGTGTTGATTGCAGTATAAGTTGACTTATTGCCAGAGATTCACTTTTTGGTATACTCACCCAAGACTCTGCTGGAGGTCTGGAAGGTAAGCTGATGTGAACTTTATCAGGGTCAAATTTTTCCAAATATTCTTTAATCTCTTCCAAATCCTCAATTGAGTCGTTGATATCTTTTAAAAGCATTACTTCAATCCAAATTTCATTATTGAATTCTTTTCTCAATTTTTTCAGACCGGTTGTCAATTTAGAAAAAACAATAAGTTTGTGAGGTCGATTAATATACCTAAAAAGCTTGGAATTACCTGCATCAAATGTAGGGATAATAACATCGACTTTTCGCATTTCTTCTCGCATAGTTTTTGAAGATAATTGACTTCCATTAGTAATTACTGCAATAGGGAGATCTGTCATCTTACTCGTCTTATTTATTAGAAAACCTAGGTCTTTGGAAAGTGTCGGTTCCCCCTCACCCACAAATGTGATATAATCAATTTTTCCTCCCTGTTGGATTGCGATGGAAATCTCATTTAAAATATCTTGAGGTTTGAAAAATCGTTGTCGTTCGTTTGTAAAGTTAGTTGTTTTTCCCAATTGACAATAGATACAATTATAATTACATGTTTTAGTTGGGATAGGTGACACACCTAAAGACTGACCTAACCTTCGTGAGGGAACTGGGCCATAAACACATTTCGTAAACACTTTACCTCCATAACCGAGAATCTATTTTGCATAGATATTCATAAGTGTTTTGCATAGATATTCATAAACACTTGAATTTAAACGCGTTTTAAATACCTTTAATCTCATGAAATTGATGTTAGGAAAACTTGTATTGGTTTATGTGGTGAATTCTATCTTCGATGCGACTGTCAAATCGCGGAAATTCTTATCGAAGACTTTTGAAAGAATAATTTTCCCCCGAAGTCCTGTACAGTGGCATGGAGCCATAATTTTGATAGGGTAGTTCTTTAATTCTTCCACTGTCTTCATAAGGCGTTCGTTTGAGGCAGTAGCTAAATGAAGTCCTCCAACGATTCCAACAATTTTCTTGGAATGTGTCAACTCAGTGGCTAATGATGTGGTGTTGACGATCCCTGCATGACAACATCCACAAAGGATGACAACAGAATCATTGGCTAGATGAAAAATAAGAGACAGGTCATCTTCTAGGGTATCTGGTACCTGTTTACCGTCTTTAAACGTCACTACATCTTTTAATTTTCTTGTTAGTAACTCATAATCATTTTTGCGAGGAACCTCACCAGTTGTCATCACTGAATCACAGATTTTATGAGGAGTCCTCACTGATATTAAATCAATCCTTTTTTTCAACGATTCTACTGAGTCAACTATACCTTGAATACCAATATCAATGATTTGATCTTCAGTCTTGAAAAACTTAGGTATAAGCGCTTGAGGATGGCAAAGTAATGGTATTCTTTTGCCTATTAACTTCATCACCTCATTTAATCCTCCTACATGATCATAATGACCGTGACTAAGCACAACAGCATCGATTGACTTAAAATCAATTTTTAATTCTTTACTATTATGTAATAATGCAGCAGGGGATGGTCCAGTATCATAAAGCACTTTAAAACTGGTTGAATCTGCAAAGAAAATCTCTGCAAGAGCAGAAAATCCGCTTTCACCAATGGTACCAGGAGGCCCAGAGACATTGTCTACTAAAATTTGAATTTTTAGTTTTTCAATAATCGTTTGTCACCAGATTTTACTTGAGTTTTCCCACGTTATAGGTTGAATAAGAGTATTCTGAGGCTTCAGGGTGTCCCTTTTACAGGAAGAACTAGATCTCAGTAAGAATAAAAATGTTGTGAATATATATGCATAAAGTTTATGAATATATATGCAAAATGTAAGTTGAATTTGAGCTATACCTTGTCTTGCAATGAAAAACTATTGTGAAGGAAGAAATAGGAGATATTAAAAATTCCCCGAGGTAAAAATCCTAGAACGATTCGCTGTGATCCAACACACACATACTTCAAACCACGCGGGATTCCGCTAAGTGAAATCACAGAGGAAGTAAACATCACTCTTGAGGAATTAGAAACACTTCGATTAACCTCTCTAGAAGGATTATCACAGTATGAAGCTGGTAAATTAATGGAAGTATCCCAATCTACTATTTCTAGGCACTTAGATGAGGTCCACCGAAAGCTTGCCAATGCTTTGGTTCATGGATTAGCTATCCGAATCGAGAATACGACAGAAATTTTCCATTGTGATGAATGTGATTACACTTGGAATTCACCTGGAAATAATACTCGGGTTTCAAACTGCGAAAAATGTGGGTCTAATAAATTCCATATTCATACTCAAAGCTAAGATAGTATCAAATTTAACGGAGAAATTAAATAGAAAAGAGGTCAAGTAAATGAAAATAGGTTTATCTTCAGATGGAAATAGTTTAACGGATCATTTTGCTTCCAATTTTGGGCGTTGTTCCTACTTCATAGTATATGATTCAACTGCCCAGGAAGTAAGAACCGCTTATTCCAATACTGCTCAAAATGCAGCAGGAGGGGCTGGAATTCAAGCAGCGCAATCTATGATTGACAATCAGGTAGAAACTGTTATTGCTCCTCAGATGGGGCCGAACGCTTGGAATGTTTTGAAAGGTGCAAACATCAAAGTCTATACTGGCATTACCGGTTCAATTCAAGAGAATATAGATGCACTACTAGCAGGACAGCTAACTGAAATGGCAGATGCTCAGGGAGTGGGACCTGGCAGAGGACGAGGAATGGGTCGCGGTCAAGGAAGAGGAATGGGACGTGGCCAAGGTCGAGGAAGAGGAAACTTCTGATAGAATGAAATAAGGAATGATCGAATATGAGAATTTGTATCCCTTCAGAAACAACAGGTGGGTTGAAAGATCAAGTAGGTTACCATTTTGGTCGTGTGGTTAATTATACGATATATGATGATAAATCTAACAAGGTAGAAGTGATTGAAAATACCTCTTCACATCGAGGAGGCACTAAATTACCAGCCGAACTTCTTCGAGAATATGATGTCGATATAATGATTTGTGGTGGAATTGGCAAACGAGCAATTCAACTGTTTGAACAATATGGCGTTGAAATCTACATTGGTGCTCAAGGAATAGTGAAAGATGCTATTGAGCAATTCAAACAGAATAAATTGCAGATGGCTACAGATATCGATGCCTGTCAACAGCATAAGTATCGAAATAAAGATCATGAACATCACCATGATCATCAGCATTAGGTGGAATACCCAACGATAATCGGTGTAGCATCTGGTAAGGGAGGAACAGGGAAAACCACAGTAGCTGTAAATCTTGCCCTTCACCTTGCTGAGCAATATCCAGTCGCTCTGCTTGACTTGGATGTTGAAGAACCCAATGATAATCACTTTTTACATAGATCCATGGTTCATTTTCAAGATGTAGGATTAATGAGACCTGAAGTGGACGAAGATTCGTGTACGCATTGTGGTCTTTGTGCAGAGTTATGTGAATTTAATGCCCTCGCCGTTCTCCCTGATCAAGTTATGATATTCGCTGAATTATGTCATGGATGTGGTCTGTGTTCATTAGCTTGCCCAGTGAATGCAATAACAGAGCATTTTCATAAGCTCGGAGCAGTAACAAAATCGGAAAACCCATTGGCAAATGAATCGTCGGTTTATAAGAAGAATTTAACCTTCTATGAAGGAACATTAAACGTAGGAGAGGCGATAGCGACACCAATGATACACGAGTTAAAGAAAATTGCTTTTGATCAAAAGGAAAGTAAGCACGTTATCTTGGATTTACCTCCTGGATCAGCTTGCCCTGTGGTTGAAGGACTAGCCGATTTAGATATTGTCATCCTGGTAACCGAACCAACACCTGCGGGGGAACATGATCTCTGTATTGCGATAGAACTTGTGAAACAACTTGAAGTGCCATTCGCGATCATAAATAACAGATCTGACGTGGGTGATGACCGAATAAATCGATTAGTTCAAGAAAATGATTATAATCTGTTATTGGAAATTCCTCATGATAATGAAATTCTTTATTTATATTCTCGTGGCCTACCTCTTGTTGGTGCAACTCAGAAATTTGATGAATTATTTACAAAATTGTGGAAAAATGTCAAGGATGGAAAAAATTGGCAAATGCAAAAATAAAACAAATTACGGTTCTTTCTGGCAAGGGAGGAACAGGAAAAACTACCATTAGTGCCGTTCTCGCCCAATTGTCATCACCACATTCGATTATGGCTGATTGCGACGTGGATGCTCCAAATCTACACTTATTAATGAATCCAGCGAATACATCATCTGAGAGGTTTTTAAGTGGAAAACTTGCCATTAAGAACTCGGAACTGTGCACTAGTTGTGGAAAATGTTTGGAAGTGTGCCGTTTTGACGCTATTAATGAAAAATTCGAGATAGATTCCATGCATTGTGAAGGATGTGGTGCATGTGCTTGGATTTGTCCTGAAAACGCTATATCAATGGAATTACAACCCTCAGGGACTATATATGAGGCTGAAACCAGATTTGGTCCAATGGTTCATGCATTGTTAGACGTTGGAGCAGAAAATTCGGGAAAATTAGTAAGTGAAGTCATTCAAAAATGTCAAGTGACTGCCCAACATCACCAGAAGAAAGTAATTATTGTTGATGGATCTCCAGGAATAGGTTGCCCAGTTATTGCAGCGTTAACTAATGCAGAATTAGTTATAATTGTAGTAGAACCAACGATAACTGCAGTCCATGATATGAAGAGAGTGATCGAACTTATCCAGTTTTTCAAACTTCAATCCGC
>JAEOTQ010000044.1 GCA_016839785.1 Candidatus Hodarchaeota archaeon
ATTAATGGAAAGACAGAAATGCATATAAGGGGTAATACTCCAGACTATTGGAGCTGACAAAATATGAAAAGAGAAGTCGGACAAAGAAAGGTAACTTTAGCGGATAGTGTGCAAATACCAAAAAAAGCAGTTGGTACAATCACCTTTGAAATGGCACATGTGGACTTAAGTCAGAAGCGACTAAATAAACTTGAGAAACTGTTCAATTCAACATTGGAAGATGTCAAAAAAGTACTGAAATGAACTTAGAAAAAAATTGCATTCCCAACCGCAATCTTCACCACAGTGTTACATGTGAGATGTTCCAGTAATAACATATTAGGAGAAAACGTTCTCCCCTAATATCCAGCTAACACGATTACCTTAGAAACTCAGGACGAATTTCTCTAAGGGAAAACTTCCACTACCTTCAGATGGGTGAGTGAAAACAACTTAGAGGGATCAAAAGTGTTCGTGGATATTATATTATATCATTACTGTCATTTAAAAGGTTTAATAAGCGAATCACATAAACCCATGAATCCTACCTTTTGAAGGAAGTCTAAGAGGGCAAGATCTTGGAGATACCTTGAGAATCCCAGTTGAAGGAAAACTTACTGAAATCTGTCATATGTTTGCTCTGAAGTACAATTGCTATACTCCTAATAAGAAATATGGCTGTGAATGATGGTGAATGGAGGCAATTGTTCAAGGAATTTGATGTAGGAAGGAAAGAAGATGTTAGTAAAAAAGAAAATATCACGTATCCCCTGGCGGGAATATTTATCGAGACAATTTGCCACGATTCTAGGCTTAGGATTTATCGCGGTGCTTTTATTCATAATTATGATTTTCTCAGCAAGAATAGATCCGGAGGTCTTATCTACAGTAGATTTCAGTGATACTGATTATTTAATAGTCATAATATTGTCATCAATCGCATTTATCGTTGTACTGATAGGTTTTACTAAAATATTACTCTTTGACATGGCTCGAGAGTTTGGTTTGAAAGATGACACAGGAAAAATGGTATATAATGTAAGATTTTGGCTTTTTGCGCTACTCATTTTATCATTTTGTTATGCAATTTATATCCTATTAGATGTTCAACTAAAAGAAACTTACTTAGTAATACTCCCAATCCTCTTAATACGAACTGGACTGGATTCATTTGATCTTGAGATTCCAAGACTCGCAAATTTAACAGGGATAGAGTATTATCAGTCGGTACGGAATTTTAATTTTGACTTCTTTTTCGCCATAATAATTGGCTTTTCTATCATTGTATTTTTATCAATTTTAACAACCTTTGCCCGACGACGAATACTTAGACGTTTTAAAAAGGAAGAAGAGGAAGAAGAACTTGAAAAACAAGGAATTAGAACAATCTATAAAATATTATTTTGGATTCTTATTCCTCCTTTTATTTATTTCACGATAACAACGCAAGTCACTAGTGCTAGGGCCAATGAAGCGGCTATGCCCATTATTTTAGGGATATGTCTTGTGGTATTCGTTTGGTGGGCATTTCAAACAGGCAAGATAATATTTCTATCCGTATGGAGAGGAGCGAAATTCACAGCATTTATTACGATCGTCAATTTACTAGTTATAATTCCATTGATTGGGGCTCTCTGGTTATTACCAGTAATTCTTTTAAGTGTGCAGGATGTAGGCTCTCAATATGTCTCCACTTTCACCTTAGTTGACTTATTTCGTGAATTTCTTCTTGCTTGCCTCAATAACCTTTTCAATTTAACAAGTGTCATCCAATACGACTTCATATTAATCACTTCGTTGGCAACCCTCATTGTCGGGTTCGCAGAAGGATTTGCGATAATTGCGATCATTACAGCATTATTCAAAGGCGTGGAGGTGGCTCGGACAGGACGAGTTCTCGTTAGATCACCTCCTAAGGTAGTCGTTATCATTAAATATCTAGCTATGTTTGGAATTTGGTTATCTTTATTGTGGGAGAGCTTTGCAGAAATTATCTTGATGTTAAATCTGGGAATACAGGTGCCAGACTTTTTCACAACACTAGTAAAGATGGTAATTGATCCTGTTTCAGAGTGGTTAGCCTCTATCTGGCCTGTACTAGAAAAACTCCCCTTACTCCTCATTCCCATATTAATTATCTTTTCTGGCGCATTTAAATTTCTATCTGTCACACTAATCACTCCGCGTATACAAAAGCGGGGAGAGTTTTTCTTCCTGTTAATCTCCACGGCCTTTGTTTTGATAGTAACAAACATTTTAGGATATATTTACGAACTAGGGATTCCAAATGCTCCCTTTCAATCTTTCGAAGGCGCCTCCCAACTCCTAATAAGAGCCGTGTATACGTTTGCGGATGTGGAATCTATTGCATTTTATGGTGGATTCTTTTTTGGGGTAGGTTATGTATTTTGGCAAATTACCCATAAAGAAACACCCAGTGAGACACCTCACGTTCCAGCAGACCTCCAATCGCAAATAGATAAACCCTCAGCGGAAGATCTCTCCGAGGAAGAAAAATCAATCTTTGAAGAGGAAATACAGGAAGATATGCAGGAAACGCACGAGGAGAAAGAGATGGGAGAAGAACTAGATAAAATCGAGGAAGAGGCTGAAGAAGAGATCGATAGCCTTCAAGAGAATTAACGAAAGAAAAAAGGGTACTTTGAAGGAATAAGAAGTTCTATTACCGTTTTCATCGAACTCATATCTAAAAACTCGTAATGCGATCTGACGAAAGAAAATTTTAAGAAAACAATTTCCAATCATATTACCTTTGTACGATTAGTGACAGCTGGCTGACATGTCGTATTGTTCGAAATATTAGTTCAGAAATATGAAATAATGTCGTACCTTAAATATAGAAGAATGAATAAGGTCATCATCTGCATGGTTGGAAATTCTGCTAACTACTAGGCTACGTTATTGTGGTACAGAATATGGAAACTTCTGTTGTCTCATATTCTAGTCAGCTTTCCCATAAGTTTCGTATAAAATCATTAAATTCTTTAGTCTTTCCAGCCATCGCTAAATTAAAAGCTTCAGTCTCCTTTGTAAAATAATACTCCAGCTCCTTTGAAGCAAAACGATTTATCAACGCTTTTATTGGAATAAGGATAGATTGAGGTTTTTCAGCAAGAATCTTACAGTATGATAAGGTTTCCTCATTAAGATCAGCTAGAGGACATCTCCGAGTAATTATTCCTAATCCTTCAGCATCATCTAAGGTTAGACGCTCTGCAACCATAAGAATTCTTTTAGATCTTCTAAATCCGGAGTTCAGTAATGTCATGGTTAGAGCTCCTGTCGCTGGAAACAATCCTATATCAATTTCGGGTAGCGAAAGAAAGCTGTTAGGATTTTCCCCTGCAATTACAAAATCAGCAGCTAAACATATAATTGCACCCCATGCAACTGCAGGACCTTGAATTTGTACAACAATTGGTTTTTTTGCTCGTAACATTGTTTTTACTAAACCATATCCGAATTCAAGAAGACGAGGGACATTTTCAGGAGAGTCTGCTAGCTGTTGTAC
>JAEOTQ010000005.1 GCA_016839785.1 Candidatus Hodarchaeota archaeon
ATTTTCCTCCTTTCCTTTATCTCAACCATTAAGAAGAAAGACCACCAGACATAAGACCAGAAGACTCATCACATATATTCTATTTGACTCCTTAAGGCTTTTTTCTAAGAGAAAACGAGAGGCCTGAACATTTCCACTTGGTTTGGAAACAATAGCCCGTGTGCGAGGAGTGGGAGACAGTTAAAAAGGAAAATTAATAAGACCAGATGTTACTTCGCATACTTCTTCTTTCGATAGAATAAAAATGTCACTAAAGTAATTACTATACCACCGCCTAGAATAAAACCCCACAAATAAGGCCAAATCTCACCAGATTTACTTATATTTCTCATGTACTCATCGTAGGTAAGTTCAGCGTCTGAGGTAAAAGTCCGCTCAAACTCTCCATCACCGTCAGCATCAATCTTAACAGTAATCCCTTCTTCACCCCTAGAAAGACTATCCCAATCGATGGCATATTGGTGGAATTCGTCAGGTTTAGTTGGAATATTAACGGCAGTAAATGTTGTGAGTTCTCCATTTTCATAATAATCAATATTCAGTCTGTAGGTGCCTTCACCCATACCTTTTATAGAATATAAGTACGAGTCATCAGGGTAGAAAATGTAGATAGATTCGTTGAAATATATTGATCTTGAGAAGCCGTGTACTACTTTGTCATTCACTATGCCTGTAAATTTCCCTTCTTCGTCATAAACGAGAAGTTCAACGGGACTTTCTATACTCATATAAATGCTATCAACATAATCACAAAACCATTGGAATACTTCATTAATAAGCCATTCAGGGATTTCAGAAGAGGAAGCCTCAATAATTTTTCGTTGAACTTCTGGATTATTAAGTGTATCAGATATGTGATAAATTAATTTTTCTTCCTTTACTGCTTTTATAACATCATCTATATCTAGAACGCTAAAAATTACATTAAAGAAAAAACTTATTTTTGCATTTCTCCATGCTTCATCTTCTCCATAAAAATATCTATCAAAATAATAATCTATTCCAATAAAAATATAATCAAATACCATCGCTGCTATTGGAGAAACTGGTGTTAGTAATATTGCTCCAACCACTTGACAACCTCGTCTAACTCCGTCCATTATTAATTTTGCTAGTTCTAAACCGTTATCAAATAATTCAGAGGCACTTGAAAAACTCATTGCAGATAATTTTTGACATAAATAGTAATCGGTTAAATAATCTTGAGCATAACTTATGTATCCGTCATCTAAAGACATTTTTGCTTTTTCTAGTGCTATAAAGCTCATTATATTGTAATTTACACCGATTTGGTAGTATTCTTCATATCTCTCAGCTAAATGTGTTTGGGAAATCCAAGAAGCAAAAGAGAACCATAGTGCGGGATAACCATTTGAAAGCAGGCTTGAAAATGTTTTTATGTCTAGAAAATTAGGAGGAAGCAAGCTTTCCCTCAATCTTGCAAGTTCTCTCTCAATCTTTTCTCGTAATTTTACAATATCTTCAGGAGGGATTGTATCATCATCAAGAACTATGATGTTTTTGACTCTGTCTCCATGGATTAGTCCCTTGCTCAACGCAATGTTAGTATTCCAATTATTTTCATCTATTAGCTCTTTTTCTTCGGAAGAGGGATTCTCAATGAAATAGGCAACAAAGAAATGATAATTACCAACATTATTCAATGTGAAAGTTCCTTCATAAACATATTGTTGAGAAGGCATGATTGTGACAGATTTATGGGCGAAGTCAGGACACCCCTCATTTGGGGGGCACCATCCGTTAAGTCGCCCACCTACTGTCAAAATATCAAGGGAAACTGGGAAGTTAAATCCATTTTTAATGGTAAAAGTAGCCGTTAAGGAATCTCCTATAGAATAAAAATCTTTTACTGGATCTAAAACTAAAGGAGCAGTCAATACTATAGATGGTTTAATCGCATAAATATGAGCAAAGGAGCTTACCAAATGGCCATTTCCATCCTTTATTTCTACCCAGACTTCTTTATGGCCACCTATAGCAAACGCCCAGCGTTTAATTTTTGTGTCCGCATTCCAATCTCCTGATGAAGAATCCCAATCATACCATTCAGTCCACTCGCCAGTGTCCATGCTATCTTGGACATCATCGCTTGAGAAACGGACTTCTTTGATACCAACATCATCTGTTGAGTCCCCTACATAAATATCAAAAAATGCTCCTACCTCAACTTCAGATATTCCAATCCCATCTTTTTGAAGCTCAATCACACAGGTCAGAGCAGATGGTGATGTCACAATAAAATCGGTGTTTCCCATTGTACCAAATTCAACCCAATCACTGGTGTTACCATTAATGTCTTTTGCCCTGTACTGCCAGTGATAATCAGCATTAACGAGCCCATATCGGGTAATAGTCACTTCACTCCCACTCGGAACCAGTTCACTAATCGTTTCTGCAGTGGGTTCACCAATCAAGGGTTCAGCAATCTGGCGCAGTTCGATCTCGAGCTGGACATCATCGCCATCTGGGTCACTGATGGTTCCTTTAAATACAACAGTACTTTCTGTTGTTGTTCCACCCTCAGGAATGACAGTTATTCCGTTGGATTTAAATTGTAAAATCATAATAGGTGAATTTGGTGAAGAATCGATAGGAGTGGTGCCTTGAGCAACCTCTACTCCATCTGGTATTCCATCTCCGTCGGTATCTGGATTGTTGGGGTTCAAACCGACACATAATTCAAGTCGGTCGGGAAGACCGTCCATATCGAAATCATTGGCGTTTGCCCCGTGCATTGCACATCCCCCAAAACAAG
>JAEOTQ010000045.1 GCA_016839785.1 Candidatus Hodarchaeota archaeon
ACTGAGTCTCTAGGTAGCGAAGTAAATTTCTTTATTGACCATCCAGACGACTGGATAGAACGCTTTATTACCGTATCATCAAATAAGAAGGAACAGGAAGCTCAAATAAGCGCAGTAAAGTCAACTTTACTGGATTATTTGGCAAAATTCGTCGAAACATTGAAAATCCCAGAATTGAGTGCATATATGCCTAGAAATTAATTATGAGGACTAATTATGAATAATTATAAGCAGCTTTTATTCTTAACTACATCCTTATTGATTATTGTTGTCCTTTCTTTGTTAACAGGTTCGCCATCTTTATCTGGACTGGCATTACCCATTTTATGTTATATTTTCTTCTTTTTTCTTACTAAAGAAGTGAATATCGATGGAATCCAAGTAACTCGAGTTATATCAGCTGATCGAGGAACGGTTGGAGATGAAATTGAAGTTAAACTGGTAATCCGAAATCTTGGATCAGCTATTCCTCTTCTTGAAATCGTTGATTTATCAGATGAGAGGTGTACAATATCATCTGGGAGTAATCATTTGCAAGTGCAAATTGCTGAAAATCAGATTATCGAAAGAAAGTATACGCTTAAACTCCATCATCGAGGAAGGTACGCACTCGGTCCATTATTCTTGAAGGGAAGTGATCTTTTCGATAAAAAATCCACCTATAGAAAGATAGAATCTGTTCGGATAATTACTTGTGTTCCTGATTTCATAAAACTTCAGACTTTACCAATATCTCGTGATAAGCTCTTACCAGTAGGTGGATCCATCCCCTCACGAATCTACAAGGGGAGAGATTTTGATTTCCAAGGAGTACGTCCTTACCAACCAAATGACGAACTCCGTTCAATAAACTGGCGAGTATCAGCTAAGTTCAATTCTCTTGCTACAAATGAGTACGCATTAAATCAACAGTCTCATATCATAATAATACTAGACCATACCTCCTCAACAGAACATTTACTAGAGGTTTCAATTAAGGCTACTCTATCTATTGCTGAATGGGCAATTAGGCAACGTTCCAAGGTCGAACTTCTTGCAATTGGGGATTATGTACGACATATTAAACCTTCTGCAAATAAACGTCAATTATTGCTGATAACGGAACGTTTAGTAGATCTTGAAGCAATTTCTCCACAATTTGAAAATATACTAGAGCCTCAAATTGAAAACAGGGTATTCCCTAGATTAACTCAACCAGGTATCCTCTTCATAATTTCACCCCTAGTTAACCACACAATAAGTACCGCAACTAAAAAGATAATAGAATCAAGAAAGCAAGTGATATGGGTTAATCCAAGTTTAGATTATATATATGAAGAAATAGATCCTTCAAAATTGCAAAGAAAAGTATCAAAAGATATGGTTGAGACTTTCACAAACGTATTGACTACTCTCATAAAAATTAATACACAATACGAGTTTGAAAAAGTACCTAGATTCAATTGGTATCCCCAAGGTCCGGATTATAGTTCATTAAGCTCGTTAAATAAACTGGGTGCGTAAATGATGAAATTAAATACGAAGTTATTACTAAGTAAATTGCTTCTCATCACCACTTGGTTACCTTTCGGATACTTCCCCCTTTTTATTGGTATCAGTAACTACATCTGGACTAGAGGGTCAGATTTATTACCTGTTTTTTTAACTGAAGTTTTTTTAATAGCTTTAGGTATCAATGGAATACTTGGGATCTTTACCTTTAAAAAACAAGTTTATGCCAAAGAAATAGCGCTTGCTATCCTTATAATTGGAATCATCACTAATTTGCAAACATCTCTCCTTGCAGCACTGAACGTTACGTTAGTTTTCTTTTTTTGGAATATTTGGGTATTAGGAGAAAAATATGGACAATTCAACAGCGAATATAATTATCCCAAGAATAGCATTGACAAAGAAGACATAAATGGTGCATATCAGCAACAGCTTCAAGGATTCTTCATTATTGGTTGGTTAATTCTACTAGGCTCATGGATGATCATTTTTATTAGTGAGACGATTGTTGTGGACCTTGGTGCAACGATGACCATCTCTTTATTCTTGGGAGCCATCATCCTTCTCTTAATAATTTTAGCAGAGCGGCTAGCAATTTTTCCGAAATTATAAATCATCCAATCTCTCATTCAGATATGTTTTTATCATCAAATAAGGGGATATGAGGTATCTTATATCCATTGGATGACAGGATCGGGTTATTTAGAATGTCTTGGCTATTGGAAAAGATAAGTGAATTTCAAGTTTTGATATATGTTCAAACAGAAGAAGGAAAATTAGCCCTTTCACGACACAAATTATTGATTCTTGGCATGTATATTGGAGCATTTGCACTTACATTTCTGCATTTTGCAAATATTCCAACTTATGTTGTTCAAGATATGCAAACAGCAGCAACAGCTGGTGATCCCATCACCATACCCTCCTCTTCACGTTTAGGGTTAACTATGCTATTCTATTTTTATATTTCTCTTGTTGCGTTTATAACTATCTTTAGAGATGGATCAGTGCCCAATTTTCTTACTCGTCCTCACTTCCCAGCAATGAGAAGGCGTTACAAAATATTATCAGTCATTTTGGGATTTATATTCATTAACGCAATCTTATTTGTAAGCTATCTTATCTTAATCTCTTCTTCCCTCCTAATTATAGTCGCTGGCCCCGTCTTGTATGTTGTCTGGACAATTCTAGAACCATTCTTTCTATTAAGCGGATTAATGGCGATTATCAGAATAATAGAGGCTGATTACCCTCAATCAGGATTTTCATCTCGGGGAAAGCGATCATTAGTAATGCTTTTCATTTTAGGATATTTGATCCCGATAATTTTTACCTTTTTTCTAATGGTGACTTCGACAGAAACAGATTTTAGCGAAATAACCATCGCTGGACAGACATTCTCTTTTTATAATCCCGCCGTTGACTCATTTTCTCGAACATTTACTTCTATTTTATCTATAACACTGTTGATAATTTTTGTTTGGTGGATCAAAGATAAATTTAGAGATCCTTCGCCTATAAGAGAAAGAAAGAAGGGTATGCTACCCTGGTTTTTAGGGTTAACTCTTGGTCTAATTATTATAACAGTCGTGCCACTAATTGCCTCAACTCGTGGTTCACTTCAAGATCTAACAAGTATCTTAGATATTCTAGGATTATTCACTGCGGTGATAATGGGTGTATGGAACACATTAGGTGTGGAAAGAGTAGTTGAACCTTTACGTGGTATAAAACGGTTAAATCCTTTCGGATATATTAGTCGACTACATCCGTATACAAAAGCCCTGTTTCTTTTGATAATATCTATGTTCGCATTTTATTCTTCTATTGAAAGTAGCACAATAGCTTTTTATACAGGAGCTCCAGATGAACTTAAATTACAGAAATTGGAATTACTTGCAGCTTTCATAGGAGCCGCCTATCTTATTTTGTTGTGGAGATACAAAGGCCAGCCTCGGTCAACAACTCCTGGATTATTAAGAACTACTCAACATCAAATGGAAGGAGGATATGCAAAAATTCGATCATTAATCAGCGGTAACGTTAGTCCCTCGACTCCTTCTTCCTTCGAGGAGGAGGAATAAACTTATCCAGCGATTAATGATGGTTAATTATGTGAAAAAATTCCTTTCTCACTTGTTAGTGGAAATAGTAAGATAAGTACCTTCATCAACGTAAGCCTGTCTAATAATGGTCAGGTTAGCTTGTTTATGTAATTTTCTCATCTCCAAAGGCGTAAAAAATCTTGATCCCATCCGAAAAAATTTCTCCATGGATTTAATATAATGTCCAAGGGGTCTAGAAGGATCGAACTCTACAATTAGTGAAAACCCCCGTTTAGGTTCAAGAACTCTTTTTATTTCCTTTAATGCTTCTAGTTGATCGTCCCAATGGTGTAAAGAGTCGATAGCTATAACACGATCAAAAAAGAACCCCTCGTCGAACGGTAGTTCCTCGGCATACCCAAGTACGGGTCTAGCAGACGGAAATTTCTGTATTGCTTGTTGAAGCATCGATTGTGAAGGATCTAGAATCCAAACTTGCCTTGCCAAAGGAATTACGGAAGCTACACTCCTTCCAGTTCCAGCTCCTATTTCAAGAACCCGTTCTTGGCCAGTTAATTTCAATACTTCAATTATTTTTGAGGTAGGATTATCCCTGATGATAAAATCATAAAGTGGACTTGTCAAATCGAAAAAACGCTTGGGAATCCTTTTTACCATCCTAGGTTAGAAGAGATTTGTACTCACTAATTAGTTTGAACTTGTGCTTTCAAGCAAGCGGTTAGTTATTCGTTGTGCTTCATCCTGAACTCTATCAATATTCATTGTTAAAAATTTACCATCTTGATATACAATTGACCCATCAACGATTGTCATTACGACATGTTCTCTCCCTATAGCATAGCACAGATGACTCACTGGATCAATCACAGGTGTTGTTCCTGGGGAGTTAAGATCAAGAATTACTAAATCTGCGGGAGTATTCTCAAGAAGAGTTCCAGAATAAACATTACTAGGAAAGAGTGACTCTGCATTACAGGTAGCCATCCTAACTACTTCAGTTGATGTTACAACTGTTGGATCTTTGTAGATTGCTTTATGAATTAAGGCCTCAAATGACATTTCTTCAAACATATCTAATTTATTATTACTTGCTTGACCATCAGTTGCCAAGCATACATTAATGTTTTCTTTTAACAAGCGAGGAGTATCAGCTACCCCAGTACCGATTTTTGCATTACTTTTGGGGCAATGGAGAACGTTTACCTGATACTTCCGTAATAATTCATATTCTGACTGAGAAAGATGAACGCAATGTGCGGCACTATTAATTGTATCCAATACACCAATTTTCTCCATCCACTCGACAGGTCGAAGAGAATGTGTCTTTTGGGATTCGTTTACCTCGTATTCCGTTTCATTTAAATGAGTATGTATTGTAGTTTCTCTCTCTCGGGCTTCATCAGCAATGGTTTGGAACCACTCTTTTTCAACAGTATATGGAGCATGGGGTCCGAATGCAATCCAGAGTCGATTATTATCCCCATTCCATTTGGTGTGCACATTTTTCGCGTGGTTGAACGCCTCTTCCATAGAGGTTGACTCAGGATTCCCTGTAAAAAATATACTGGGGGCGAGAACAGCTTTTATTCCTGTTTCGTGAACTGCTCGTGCTATTTGGTCAGAATAAAAGTATTGATCATTGAACCCAATAGTACCACTTGAGAACATTTCTGCAATGCCTAGCATTGCTCCCCAGTACGCATCTTCTGGGAGTAAATGTGGTTCTATACTCCAAATATGTTTTAACCATGTTTGTAAGGGTTTATTTTCCGAAATCCCTCTCTGTAACGTCATAGGAATGTGAGTGTGGGCATTAATCAAGCCTGGAATAATTAATCCTTTTTCAAAATTGTAATATTCGTGACTAGATGTCTTATAATTTTCTTCACTTTGCTTGGGGCCAGAATAAATTATTTTATCTCCTTCAATGACAATCCGCCCGTTTTTAACTACCTCTCCAGACAAAGGATAGTAAACCCATTTTCCATCAATAACTAAATCCATGAAAAACCACTAGTGTCATTGGTTTATTTTTCATTCATGTGATGTAAGTAACATTTTTTGCCTCAATCTTTTTCTTTATAAGAAGAAGAGAATTTTTTGAATCAAATCTGAAAGTGGAACTATCAGTTTGAGGATGTTTTATGAAAAAAGTATTGCTACTTTCAATTCTTGTCATTGTAGTATATTACTCGTCAGCGTTTCTTTATTATCAATATATCTTACCCTATTCAGTTGGAAATGGATCACTCCTAATAAATAATCATTTGGATTATGAAGAAATAGAGTATAATGATCCTGATATTTCCTACAGAGATATGAAAGTTATTATCAAACACATCGCTGGGGATCCTCTTGAAATTACTTATATTAAATGTTCTGATGATTATAAGGTTAATTTAACGGAAGGATCGGTAAGCTTTACTCATAATTTTGCGGGAAATATTTACATTCGATTGTTATATGAGAATTCATCAGCAAATATTAGCTACACAATTATTGATCGAACATCACTATTTGTCCCTAAGTCTGCAACAAAAGCCTGTACTTCGATGCCTGGAATTATATTCGGTTTCAATATTACATTAGTACTCATCTTCTCTTCCCTTATTTTTGTTTTTGGATATTTTATTATTTTTAAACGAGATCTGCTAATTACTAAGTTAAAAAATGGGTGAACATAATGATAAAGAAAGAATCTTGGTTACTTGGGATTTCAATAAGTTTAATATTCTCTTTAAATCTTGGATTAATATTATATGATCCTAGCACCGATAAAGTACCATTAATGATAAAAACAACGAAAATAGAATTGAATCTTAACTCAGATATGAACACTGAATTTAATGGAACTCTTATTTGGAAGAACACATCTCCAACCGCCTTTATTCATCATGTGATCGCAGCAGATTTAAATGGCGATGGAGTAGATGATGCTGTCGCACGAGATCATGAAACACATGTTTATGCCTTGAATGGAGTTTCTGGAGAAGAGCTCTGGATAAACAACGCACCCACTGATCTAATTCGGTCTATATCAGTCGGTGACATTAATAACGATGGTTCGTACGATGCACTTGTGGGTGAATGGGGAGGAATGGTTTACGTGGTTGAAGGAGAATCAGGTTCAATTTTATGGAATAATACGGATACAAATCAGAAAATATTCTCCCTTTCGACTGGAGATTTTAATCAGGATAATTTCGATGATGTTGTAGCTGGAAGTTGGGAGAAAAAAGTATTAGCGATCGATGGTAAGACTGGTAATACCTTATGGAACTACTCTAGTCCGACAGAGTTCATCTTACCTGTTTCAGTAGGAGATTTCAATAATGATGGATTTGATGATGTCGTTGCTGGAAGCCTTGATGGGAAAATTTATGCCTTGAATGGAAGTAATGGGGAAATTCTATGGATTAATACCGATCAAGATGAAGCAACGATATCAATCGCCATTGGAGATTTCAATAATGACTCAACTGATGATATTTTGATAGGTTGTTTATCTAATTTAAAGGTTTACACAATCGATGGAAAAACAGGATTCACTATGTGGAATAAAACGGATATTGGTTCAGTTCAATCGGTAGCTGTAGGAGATTTCAACAATGATGATGTTGATGATGCATTAGTTGGAAGTACTGATACTAATATTTATGCTTTCGATGGTCTGACGGGGAATCAGATTTGGAATAATACTACGCCTGAAAATGAAGTAATCTCTGTCGCAGTGGGTGATTTTGATGGCAATGGAGTAAATGATGCTCTTGCTGGCTCTTATGATACAAATATTTACGTTTTCAGAGGTATTAATGGAGAAATCATGTGGAAAACGGAAGACCCCACTGATTGGGTTGTATCAGTAGATGTTGGTGATTTTAATGGAGACAAAGTAGATGATATACTAGCTGGGGGATATGATAAGTCTATCTATACTTTTACATTAATGGAATCTAGCACAACAACAGAAACCAGTTCATCATCCAGTTCATCAGAGAGTAATGGGTTAACTTCGACAACAACTACATCAAATGATGCTAGCTGGACAATTCCGATTTTTCTTATCACTCTTGTATTACTTAATCTCATAAAACGTAAATATTATTGAAATGTAGAGTGATCAATCACTCTTCAATTCAATTCGATCAAAGTTATAAAGATATAAATAAGAAAAGGAATCATTCCTCAATAATCAACAAAGTTTTGATTTTTAATATCAAACAATAATCCACTCCTTCTTAACGTGTGATTATACCATGGTAGATCGGAAAAATCTTGAACAACTATCAGAATCTGAACTAAACAAGCTATATCAGGAGAAGAAGTCTGAATATGACGAACGCTCTGGAAAATATAAGAGGATTCAAGATTTATTGAGGAAAAGGGTGACTATAAAACAAAAGATGATTCAAAAATATCAATCAGAATCCGATCTACTTCGAGTGAAACATCCTGAGGTAAACATCGCCAAACAAGACTTTGACGACAATCCCCAATTTTTGAGAGAGAGTATTCAAAAACACACCACTATCCTTCTGAATCTTCAAACTCACCAAATTCAGATTAAAAAATAGCTAAAAGATATTAGTCTAGAATTTGCCAAACTTCAAGCCCAGGAGAAATTTCTACAACAAGAAGTAGATGATTTAATTTCTCTCAATGATGAACTAGGTCAAAGTGTTGAAGATCAATCTGAAAAAATGCAACTAGCCGTAATTACATCTGAATACCAATCAACCCATGATCTTTTAGATACAATAACATTGGAGATCGAACATTTACATAAAAGATTACATGATAGGAGCTAATATACTATGCCTTCACAAGTCGATGAGATCCTTACGCTCCATTCCCAATTAGAAAAATTATCAGCTAATCATCTCCAAACGAAATATGATTTAACTCAAGAGCTCAAAGAGCTTACTCAGAAAGAAGAATCATTTAAAACTGAAATCGATGGATTGAAGGACGCAGTGGATCGACTTCAGACTGAATCAAAGCCTGAACGAAAGACTGAAGATATAACTAAGCTAATTATTACCATCAATGATTTAGAAAACGAAATAGCAGACAATGAATTGCAAAATTCAGAGTTGGAATCAGAATTAACCCTCAAAAAGACCGAACACGGAATTCTAGTAAATAAAATCAAAATTTTACAGAGTGAAAAAGAACAACTCGAAGATTCTAGCAACCAGAAAAAAGCAGAACGTTCCCGCGCTGAAAAAGCTAGCGTCAAAGTACGTAGCGAACGAGAAAAATTGAATAAATTACGAAGACAAATTGAGAGAAAAGAGGAAATAAAAAAGAATTTAGAATCAGCAACACAAACAATCAGTTTAATAGAACAGGTTATAACAACAACTTCACCTATTGCTGATTCAGATGAGAATGAAGTCCCACAAGAGGTATCCAAAGAGATAAAGGATTTAATCTTCAATTCAAAACAAAGTTTTGATGAAGCGCAAACAAAATTCTCTTCCACAGATCTGACACCCTACCTACTTGATGCAGATAAGGCATATAAACTCGGAATTAAAGCTTTCATTTTATTGTGTGACAAGTTACTGGACAAGATTATTGATCAACCTTTTATTGATCAAGTATTCGAAATTGTTAACTATGGTTTAATTCTCAACACCCGTCATCTTAACGCAGTGGATGCGATGCTCCAAAAACTGGAAAAAGGTGTTGAGATTGCACCTTTAGCGAGTTTTGCAAATGAAGTTAGGGATTATTTCTCTGAGAATTTATCTTTACTTGGGCTAACGGGTAATATTCAAGATCTGGAATAAAAAAAATAGAAAAAGAGTGGAAATCAGATAAGTGATTTCCTATCACTTGCTTTCCAAGCTCCGAATTTGAAGACGTCGTAGAGTGCAGAGAGAAAAGCAATTACCGTAGACACACCAATAATAACTCTCACGATCAAATCGGCATTTTGTATAAACCAAAACATATCTGGATTAGCGAGAAACTCAGGAGGAGCAGTAGCAGTAATTGCCGCAAGGAGTGTAAAGGGAAAGTAGATGATCAAAATTATTCCTGCCATTCCACCAACAACATTTTTCAGTGCAGAGGCTAATCGAGTTACTCTAATTCGTCCAAACAAGACGATAAATGCGTTATAAGCGACACTGACGCTTAATGAAAAGTATACAGCAAACCCACTGATCAGATACCAATTTTCGTTGAAAATTGGAAAATCTGAGATTTCTAGATACAGCAAAAAGGCAATAGCCAGTACAGTAAATAAGCCTCCAAAGAAACCTCCGAGATGTTGTCCAAATGCAGGCCAAAAACCTACCTCTGAGATTCTAGGTTCGTCTTTTACATAATAGTAATCCAAGGATTTCTTTGGAACAGGAGTAGTCCGTTTATTAAATTCAGCTTTAATATCCTCATATGATTTTTGAAATGATATCCGAAGCTTTAACATTTGCTCCTTGAATGTTTTTTCATCAGTAATATATAATGCCATGATGAAGAACGCTATTCCAATGAAACCCATGATGAAAGATAAAAACGCAACGAATGGATCATTCGTAGCAATTTGAATTATCCAGGCAATTACCATAATTCCTATGAATCCAGCCATCGCAAGAATTATGAATTGCTCATTCTGTATTTTCGATTCAGGCCTACTCAAAGGAGTTTTCCATTCAGTAGTAATGTTTGATTCCTCTTCTAAGAATTTAGTTGCTAAAACTTTAGGATCTTCCATTATCATTAGTGCTTGTTCAAATGCTTCATAAATTGATGTCCCTTTCTCTTTTTCAGAAATATTGTGGGCAAGATCCCATATATGTGCTTGTAATTCTTTCAAAATTTGATCCTTATCTGCTAATGGGTCTAAATATTTGCCGACCTCAGCCAAATAAGCATCAACTTCTTTATATGTTGTATTCATTTTAATTCCTTCTCAGTTGTTTCGATTAAGTCTTCTAAGATTCCATAATAGTGAATCCAATTCTGCCAAAGAGCTTGATAAGCCCTTTCACCCTTGGGAGTTAGATGATAGTGTTTACGTGCAGGTCCCGACGACGAAACCTTCAATTTATGTTCAACCATCTTTTCTTTTTCGAATCGTCTCAGAATTGCATAAAAAGTGGCCTTTGTACCATCAAGCTCTCCCTGAGTGGCTTCAATTAATTTCTCTCCAATAAGATAACCATAAATTCCTTCATCTTGATATTTTTTTATTATCGCAAGTAATGCAAGACGATTTGCATTATTTAAGAGATTAAGAATTTCTTTGGTCACCCATTGAGTGATTTCATCAGTTTCTGTCAAAGCGTAATACCTCAAATAGTATTATCATCTACTAATAGCGAGTTGAGACTAGCCTTAAAAGTACTTCGCTTTCAGCATTTGATGTGTGTTAAATCATGACAGGTATGTGCAAAATTTGCAGATTTTCTCCAAGAAAATGACTTGTTCGGACTTGATAAATGAGTCTTAATGATTTCTCATCGTATTAACTAATGTTTATTATGAATCAGCTATATCCTAATTCTGAAGTTAGTTGCCCCCCCGTAATCCTTCACTTGATTTTATCGTTATTATTTTATTAGGCGCAATTTTACCTATTATCTTAGGAACATTTATAGGAACTTTCGTGTATTCGGAAACCACGAATCGAGCGAATTTTCTTGCTAGCAATTCTCTTTCACAAACCGCACATAAAGAATTAAACACAACTCTTTCTGCTCAAACAGGAATACTTGATGAATTCTTCTATGATTTTGAAGTGGTTATTAGTAATACTCGTAATTATTTAGAAAGTTTATTAAAATTTCCAAATATTGGCTCTAGTTGGAATAATTCGTTATTTCGGAAAAACCAAGACGGAATGATAGGTTTAACATCAGATGTAGGGTATGGTGACGTTTTCTTATTTCCCTCAATTGAAATGAATAGTACCATTAATACTACAATAGATTATTTATCCTCTGGGAATTCTTACTTCAATTCAATCATCAAATCTGGTTCCATTTTACACGCGTATTTCTCTACTGAAATAGGTGTTAATTGGGTATATCCCTACATAAATGCCCTTTCTTTTCTCGATTCTAACACCACTGCAAAGCAACGTCCATGGTATCAAGTCGTTCTTCATAATAATGACACTAATTGGTCGATATATACAGATGCATTCACCAGTAATCTTACAGCTACAGTATCAACATCATTCTATAACAGGTCTACATTCTTTGGAGTCATTGGCCTTGATATATCTCTCGCAACAGTCGAAGAGGAACTAACTGCATTTTCATATAGCGAAACAAGTTACGCTCTTCTGTTGAATCGTTCTCTGGCAATTATCAGCAAGTCAGTTCTCTCACCTGGTGATCCTGGATATGATGAACTTATTAATGCTACAGAAATAGATTTTCCAATTTTTCCTACACTTTACGAATCATTGATCGATGGTTTTGATGATAAATCTGGTATTGTCATTACAAAATTAGGAACTGGCCCTACTTACTCTGTTGAAGAACCTAAACTAATACTCTACACATCTCTTGAATGCGTTGATCTCCTATTTTGTATTGTCATAAGTGAAGCTGATATTAATATTATAGCAGAAGCCATACTAGATTTATATAATTCATCTGCAGGTCAGTTTGTGCTTAG
The DNA here is from genome assembly GCA_016839785.1 of Candidatus Hodarchaeota archaeon. GTDB lineage: Archaea > Asgardarchaeota > Heimdallarchaeia > Hodarchaeales > Hodarchaeaceae > Hodarchaeum. Next base: position 12,195 of record JAEOTQ010000045.1, read on the forward strand.
CCAAGTAATTACAATTGTTGTTATCTTCTTTTTAGCGTTTTTATTATCATTTATCGGGTCCAGTTATGGAATTAGAGGGATTTTTAGATCACGTACAAGATTAACAGAAGCTAAACTAGAAAAAACTGAAAAAGACTACCAGGATTTATTTGAAGAGACACCTCTGGGATTATATCGCTCGACCCCTAGTGGACAATTCATTGCAGCTAATAAAGCGTTTGTTCAATTATTAGGTGCAAAATCGTTTGAAGAACTCCAAAAATGGAACATTGATGACTTAACAAAAGAGATTGAATATCCACGAGCTGATTTTGCTAGGAAAGTAGCTGGAAGTAATAAAACAGAAACATTTGAATTTCGGATAAAACGATTAGATGGATCTTACATATATATTCGCGAACTTTCAAGAGCTGTCATAGATATCGATGGATCTGTGATTTCTTATGAAGGGTCGATGGAAGATATTTCGAAACAAAGGGCGGCTGAGTTTGCAAAAGCAGTCCTAGAGCAAAAACGGTCTGATTTCATTTCTATGACCACACATGAGCTGAGAACCCCATTAACCGCTATCAAAGGTTTTACTGAAATACTCGAAAGGAGTCAGGAAGGAGATATTAATAAAGAAAAACGTACACAGATTTATTCATTGATTAAGAAAAATACAATACGTCTTGAAAGATTAATCCAAGGGGTTAGCGAATTTACCCGTATAGAGCAAGGGAATTTTGATTTACAGTTGGAAGAGTTCAAATTATGTGATTATCTTAAGTTTTTAATTCCTGTATTTGAAACTTTGCTCGGACATCCTATTCAAATTATCCAACATTCTCCTAATACGATTTGTTGGGTCAATGCAGATAAAGATAGAATTGAACAAATCCTTACCAATCTTATTGATAATGCCATTAAACAGACTCCTGAAGATAACCGAAATATTGTAATCGAAACTGAAATCCTAGAGGATGTAATTCAACTCAAAATTAGTGATAATGGTTGTGGAATTTCAACAGAAAATTTGGAGATAATTTTTGATCAATTTGTCTCCTTACCCACCCAATACTCGGTAGTGGGGACAGGTATTGGGTTATACGTTTCCAGATTACTTGCAGAGGCTCATGGCGGTTCACTTCATGCAGAAAGTGAAGGAGCAGGACTAGGGTCAACATTCATACTGAAATTACCGCTTTTACAAAGTAAGAATCATTCAACTGACTAATCAATAGTAGATTCAGTCAATTTCAGTGAAGAAATATAGGGAACCGAATAAATAGAGATATCTCTATATGACATATTAAATCCTTTACCCACATCTTCACTCTTTTATACTCTATATTTTTTCGAAGCTTATCTAGCATCAAATGAAAATAATCAGTTGTAATCACAATGAGCTTCGATATAACAATAACTACTGATCAACTCTCGAAATACTATGGTTCAATTCGAGGAGTGGAAAATATTTCTATAAAAGTTCCAGCTGGGGGGGTGGGATTTCTCGGTCCCAATGGTGCAGGTAAAACCACTTTGATTCGTACATTATTAGGTATTATTCGACCGACAAAAGGAACTGCTCACGTTTTAGGATATGATATAAAATCCGATATCAATCAAATACGTGATCGCATTGGATATATTCCTGAATTTAACACCGCATTTATTCCAGACATGACAGCAATGAAATTTATAGCCTTCTGTGGGCGAATGAACGGATTATCAGGTGCCGAATCTAAGCAGCGTGCGAGCGATTCCCTATATTATGTTGGCTTGGGTGAAGAACGTTATAGAAAATTGGGAACGTTCTCCCTAGGAATGAAACAAAAAGTAAAACTAGCTTCTGCGCTAGTTCATGATCCTGAAATCATTATCGCGGATGAACCCACTAATGGTCTTGACCCGAATGGACGTATACAGATGTTAGATCTAATACGTAATTTACAAACCGACCAAAATAAACATGTCATATTAAGCTCACATTTACTTAGAGACGTAGAACAGACAACAGATTATGCTATTGTCTTCTCAGAGGGAGAAATCCTTGCTCAGGGGAGAATTAAAGACTTGACCTCTGGTCGAAGCACTTCCATAAGTGTGAAAGTGAAAAACAACGAGGAGCAGTTCATCAATTCATTGAAAAATGATGGATTAGAAGTATGGGTCGAAGGAGGTTACATCGAGGTAACCAAGTCAGTAAATATCGAGAAAGTCATTTTCAGAACTGCCTATGAAGCGGGTGCAGAAATTCGATACTTTGGTAGTCGATCGAGGACTCTAGAAGATGTGTTTGTAGATTTATTCAAAGATAAGGAGGGGATCCAATGAGCGACGAAACAGGCCAAAATGATGCCTATGTACGGAAATTCACCTTCCGACCGTTCACTGGATTGCGTCGAGGGCGGGTATATAGAATATGGTCTATCTCCTGGCAATGGTGGACTCACGAATGGGATCGTTCTCGTGCGATCAAAATTTTAATAGGTTTTCAATTGTTTACACTACTCATTACAAATATAATTCTTCTTTCTTTTAGGGGGCTCATTCCTGGCATAGCTACTGAACAGCTCCTCGAGGATACGCTAATATCCCTAGTTCGTGGTATCGTAAGTTTTAGAACCGAGATTCACGCGGACACCAATGGATCTGGTGATGAATTTGGAAATGGTGGCTTTACTATTGGAGGATCGAGCTTCTTTATCTTAATACTCTGCGTTCTCGTAGGTTCAGGACTTATTGCGGATGATATAACAAATAAAACAAATGAGATATATTATGCAAAACTGGAGAAATATGAGTATATTGCGGGGAAATTTGGGGCATATTTCATCTTTGGAAACGTCATCATTACCCTCCCATATGTGTTGGAGTTCTTTTTACTATTTATAGGATTGGGGAATATGGATTTCGTGACTGTTTTTCCTGTTCTCATCCATGTAATCCTCTTCACTGAAATAGTAAATCTAACCTTTTCTGCGATTATTCTTGCATTATCTTCCTTAACTGGAAGGCGATTATACGCAGGTCTTACTGCTTTCATGCTACTGTTTTTAGCCAACATGATTGTTCCAACACTTGCATTCAATACAGGACAGGAAATTGGATTGCCACTTTTAACTGATGTTTTAACCCTTCTACTGATTTGCTCATATATTATTGATGGTGATACCATCATATCTCTTACAGACTTCGAGGGGATTGAGCACACTCTAAATCTTACAAATGGGGTCGGTATTGAGGGTTGGATGATTCTTGGCAGTCTTGGATTAGTCATAATGTTTGGGGTTCTAATAGTAGTATTTCAGGTAAATAGGAGGCATAGCTCATGAATGAACTGATCGAACTAACAAACGTATCTAAAGCGTTTGGAGATGTTGTTGCTATATCTAATTTAAGTATGCATGTTAAAACAGGCTCTATAACTGGATTTCTAGGTCCTAATGGATCAGGAAAGTCAACTACTCTGAAATGTGTCATGGGCGAACTTTATACAGATCTTGGAACCGTAAAAGTATTTGGAGAAAGCCCTATAAATAACATTAGGCTTAAACGACGAATTGGATATGTTTCGGAACATGACGACTTATATCCGTGGATGAAGGGGAAGCAATTCGTCTCCTCACTTGCTAGATTATTGGTGCCTCGTGAAGAGGCCGAAAACGCAGCCAAAGAGGCATTAAAAAAAGTTGGATTAGCAGTCAAAGGAAAAAAAATACGTGCTTATTCAAAAGGAATGAAACAAAGGCTGAAAGTAGCTGCAGCAATCGTACATAATCCTGATTTACTAATCTTAGATGAACCCTTTGGTGGCCTTGACCCCTTAGGACGTCGTGAAATGAAGAGACTTGTTTCAGAGCTCAATCAAGATGGGGTGACTGTTTTAATATCGAGTCATATATTGTATGAGTTAGATCAAATGAGTACCCGCATGATTCTTATTCATAGAGGACAAACATTAGCTGAAGGAGCTCCATCTGAGATATTAGAATTAATAGATCAGTTTCCACACCAAATATTGATTCATGCACCCATAGATCAACTCAAAAATCTTTCTAAGCTTATGATAGATGAATCAATCATCAGTTCTTTAAATTATGATATGGATAAAGCCGCTACCAATTTAGTGGCGATTACAAACAACCCAAAAGAGTTCTATCCTACATTGACAAAATTAATTTCAGAGAATGATCTCTTCATTGAGCATTTGGAAAGTACAACGGACAATATTGAAGCGATTTTTGAATTTTTAACTTAATGGAGGACTAAAAACAATGAAAGTAATGCACAAAGATTCCAAATCTGAATATTCTGCTCCTCTTTTTTCACGGGGAGTTTTCTTGATGCAAATTTTTCTGAATAAATATATTTACGATAAAAAGACCTATATATTAATTCTGATAAGCTTCCTCCCCTTATTAACAATTGGTAGTATTGATAGACCCAGGATAGATGACTTTGTTGAGCTAATCGGCCCAGATTCTATTGTTGGGTTTCTAATAATGCCCCTAGTATCTTTAATCCTAGGTGTATCTGCAATTTCAGATGAAAAAGAAAATAAGACCATTAGTCAATTATTAGCTCGGCCTGTAAGACGAGAAGAAATCCTCTTGTCCAAATGGATTACTATTATGATTATTGGTTTAATTATTACCTTTATTAATAGTATCATACTATATCTTGGATTTTATCTCCTCCTACCTGGATCGATAAGCTTTTTCGGGAACCTCCTTGTTCTCTTAGGAGTCTACCTCTCTCTCGGTTTGTGGTATGTTGTTTATGCTACAATATTCCTATTTATAGGAGTATTTCTAGATAAGAATGCAATTGGACTAGGGTTAGCAATTGCTTATTTTGAAGCGTTTTTCAGTCAGTTCATTTTTGGATCTGGAACTGAAAAATCACCTTTCTCTGTTGCCAACCATATATACCATATTACATCAGAATACTTCCTGAAGGACTATCTTTCATTTACTATTGCGAATTTCGATGTTTTCTCATCTGTTCTTGTTTGTATTGGACTAATTCTGGGATTCCTAGCCCTATCTGCCTTCACAATACGGAGAAAGGACTTTCCGTAGTCCTACTTTTTTCTTTTCCGTAAGGATAATACAGCAGAGACTGCCAGGAATATGGTAAAAAATTCAGCATTGTTGATATAATCTAATTCTTCTTCACGTTCAATTCGAATGTCTAAAGAAAAGGTCGCAGCATTACTATTATTTACTGTCCCTTCCATATCAGAATTGATGTCATAATACAACAAAATTCCATTACTTTTTTCCCACTTAAATTCAGCAGCATACACAAAATCTAATACTACCCCTGTAGAATCATCATTCAAGGTACCAGAATATTCTAACTCCATAAAGAATGATTTTTTTGTTTCTTCGTGATTTAAATAAAGAACAGTTTCGATTCCATCAATTGCACCATCTAAATCTGGAACAGATTGATTCCAGACATTGAAAAGTGATAACCAAGATAGTGTTGAGGGAACTACAAAGAACTCCTCTCCTGCAGAAATACCCGTTGTATTATCAAAGAAGTTCGTTTCGTTTCCCATAAAACTAAGACCTAAAGCATTTTGAAGGCCGAGTATTACTTGTGATTCATTACTCACGATGTTTAGTGTACTTGAATTCGAGTGAAGTTGATACACAATACTTACTGGATCTTCATCATCCACAGCGATTACGGAGAGGTTCAAAAGTGATCCTACAGGTAGATTTTCCCCCCCCAATGTATATCCTCTAGTAATTATCTCAGCGTCAAAAAATCCAAAGGAATATGCAAATGTTCTCTTAGCAACAAGAATTTCATATGTCCATTCATCCCCAGAATCAACGTTATAGCTTGTTATATCTGCATTAGCGTTAGTGGGAATAAAAACCATTGCAAGAGATAGTAACATAACAAGAATAAATTCTCTGGGTATTCCTCGTTTTAGCATTGACACTTTGTTCAATTCATTGATTCTCTTCAAAATTTAAAAGGATTGAGTTTGTGGATTCGTCACTCTGGTCTAGTAGGATGGAAAGTATGAATCATCATTTTTTTATCATTTCATAAACTCTCTAATTCGTTTAAATGCCTCTTTTATTTCATCTTCAGATCTAGAGAATGCTACACGAAAGTAGCCGTCAGCAGAATCCCCAAACGCCGTACCAGGTATTGTAGCAACATTCGCATGGTTTAAAATTTCCTCAACAACAAGTTCTGAGGGTTTATCTGAATAAGTGTACTTAATGAACCCGTAAAATGCTCCATCAACACTATCAAGTGATAACCCATCAACTGTTGAGACTTCATCAAGTAACAATTGTCTACGGGCAGGAAATACGTCTTCGATGACTTTTTGAGCATCAAGTCTATGTTCCAAGGCAGTCACAGCACCCCATTGACAAAAAGTCGTTGCACAGCTAGTACTAGCTTGAATAAATCTCAAAATCCCTTGAGATAATGATTTATTTGCAATCGAATAACCGAGACGGAATCCAGTCATACTATATGTTTTAGAAAAACCATTCACAACGATAATATTCTCTCTCCAGTCTTTTAACTCAGTCAAGATAGTTTTGAAGGAGCTGGGAATATACATATAGTCGTTATAGATTTCATCAGCGATTATCATAAGATTTGCATCTTCAATTAGATCCTTGACAAAAAAAAGTTCTGAAGAGGAAAGAATATGCCCAGTTGGATTGTTCGGGGAATTAATTAGAAGTGCTTTGACCTGTGTATTTGAGAGAGTTTCCTTAATAGCTTCCTGATTCAGAGAAAAATCTTCCTGCATGGGAACAGTTAAGAATTGGCCACCAGAAAGACGTGTCATATCGGGGTAAGATACCCAATATGGTTCAGGAAAGAGAATTTTATCTCCCCGATTAAGTAGGGCATAAATTGATGCCAAGATACCTTGTTTTGCCCCTGATGTTACAATTATTTCTTCATTAGGATTTAATTCAACACTATGATCCTCAGAATAGACAGAAGCAATTTTTTCTCTTAGTTCTGGAATTCCTGAACTTATAGCATACGTTGTTTTTCCCTGATTAATTGCTTCTATTGTAGCGTTTACTATAGGGGGTAATGGTTGAAAATCTGGTTGGCCTATTTCTAGGTGGATTATATCGTGTCCCTGGGCCTCTCTTTCTTTGGCCAATCGGAAAAATTTTGCAGTAGGTGACCCTTGAAGTTGTTTAAGTTGTTCTGATAACATTTACCTCACATCTAACCTTGAATTGTGTAATTATCCTTGATAACTATTCCCAAAGAATTTATTAATTCTAATCATACTTAATTCTAAAGGTTATACCTCGAGTTACTCAAAGCAACTATTTCATTTAGTAATTCCATTAGATGCAATACTTTTGCTATAAATGTTAAACCAAGTCCAGTGAATTGAGTATGAAAGTCGACCCTAATTGGTTTCTCTTTGTTGAAGAAAAAGAAATACGATGGAGTTTTGGAAACCCTGATGAGGAATTTAAAAGTTTCGTTATTAATTTTCTCACCGGATTAGCTCAAATTGGCGAAGAAATATTTGGAGAAAATGGTGTTGCATCGATTGAGTTTGATTTAAAGAAGAAATCTCAAGTTCTCTCTTCAGAGATTTTTATTGTCAATTTGTCTAATAAATTCTATATTATAATGTCAGATCCAAGCACAACTATGAAGATGGTTAACCAACAGGGTGGAATAGCACATGAGGTAGAGGAAATCCTATCTGCCGTATTAGTCGGACAAGCAGCAATTCTTTATGCAACTAGTATATCAGAAGTCTCTTCAGATGAGAGTATAAAAATAGAGAAAGTTTGGCAAGACATAATTCTTGATATTTCAGATAAATATTCCGAGGATATAAATCAGATAATCTCTGCAAACTCATCCAACTTTTCTAGACTTGCTTTCGAAGATCTGTTGTTTCTACACTATCATTTAAGAAAACGACCAGAATTGGTTAAGATAATTTCTCCCAAAGGATGGAGTCTAGTGTCTCATTATAGTGGAAGTGCTATCCCACTAGAGCATAACATGGAATGGGATTCAGTTGTTCTAGCGGGTTATCTAGGAATAATTATCTCATTTATAATGGCATTATTTAATTCTAAACCGAAAAATTTATCCTTTGGGACACATTCTGTCCAAACTTTATGTTTTATCAATGGAAAAGATGATTATTTTATTGCAATTGATTCTCCATTTACTCAGTTAATTCTGGATCCGATTTTTCAAACAAAATTCTTCTCACTCCAAGAAGAAGTTATTAGTGACCTACAAGATGCTCTTCGTAAACGTATTATTGAAGAAATATTAGCTGCGAACGCAGAAGAGTTGGAAAAGCAAAATTTAACCTCGTTGCTACAAGATAGTGTTCTTTCAAGGAAAACTCTCTTTGAGCGATTATTTTCTCGTAAGAAACGACTTAACTTTCGGTAAGGAATTCAAAACGAGTTCGCTACAAACACAAACTTTTTGAATATTAGAGCCTGTTATGGGTTGTCTAATATCTGATGGTAGATTAAAATGGCAGAAAAAATAGGTGAAATCGAGAATTTTTTCTCAAAAATTAGTGTATGTGTTTTACACGTTACGAACGGTGAATTGGCCTTAAACGACTCAATCATGATAAAAGGGTCAACAACTGATATTTCAATGACTGTAAAATCTATGCAAATTGATAGAAAGGATGTAGAGCTAGTTAAAGCTGGAGAAAAGGTTGGTTTACAGGTTCCAGATCGAGTTCGACCTGGAGATGAGGTATTCAAAGAATAAACATATCATTTTTTTATGATTTCTTGATTCAGAGGTACCTAGAAGTTTATACATCTATCCTTCCTGAAAAACTGAGTGGACTTCTCAAGTTTAGTGTAATCTATTTCATTCAATTTATATAATAGAGTATAGCTTGAATAAAACACTTAACAATTAAAACTCTCTAAGAATCTTTTAGATACTGAAAAAAGGTTTTACCTTCCTCTGGATCCAATTCAAGGCTGTGAAGAAAATTTCTCAACCTACAATCATTGCAAAAGATCTGAAACCTGCCGAAATTCTCTGCCTTGACGACGATGAATGGTTTTTGCGTTTATTAGTTAAAAAATTCCAATCTGTTGATCCAAATTTCAAAATAACAACTGCAATGAGTGTAGAAGAAGCCTTAGGTTACATACAGGAACAAACATTTGACTGTATTTTATGTGATCATAAACTTCCTGGAACTATATCAATTCATGGAAAAATCTTTCCTTCTGATGGAATCAATGTTATGCGGAAGTTCAAAGACGAATTAGAAATCGATTCACCATTTATCTTTGTGACAGGCCAAGGATCGGAAGAGATAGCTTCCCAAGCTTTACAGCTAGGTGCTGCTGGGTACTTCATTAAACGTGTCCAACCTGGATACTACAGTCTTATGGCAACATCAATCCGTCAAATTATTGATCGATACTGGTTACGCCGTGAATTAAAGGAATCTGAATTCCGTTATAAAGATTTATTTGAAAATGCTACTGGGTTGATCCTAATTTTTGATACAGAAGGAAATTTACAGGAATCAAATCAGAATTTCTATACAATGTTTGGTTACAAAACTGGTGAGGATTTAACCTATTCTCAAATTGCATATTCGGATGATTTCGAAAAATGGCAGAGTATGATTGAGTTTATAACCCAGGGGAATAATCAAATTCAATTATTAAGAGCTATTACTGCAGATAATTCTGTACTTCATCTTGATATCCATGCTCGTCCAATATGGGATCAAAGGAGAAAAGAAATCACAGGCATACAAGCCATTGCTCGTGATATATCAGATCAAGTTAAAACCCAGCAAGCTCTTATAGATTCGGAGGAGAAGCATAGAAAGATAGTAGAAGGATCAATTGATGCAATTATTTTTGTTGATATACAAGGAGAAGTAATCGATTGGAATCCTGCTGCAACACTAATAACTGGAATCGATCCAAAGGATGCTGTGGGAAAAAAGTTTGAAGAGATTTTACAATCATTAAAACCTTCACAAGTAAATGATCCTGAATCTATAGAGGTTGATCCATCAGTTATTCGAAGAGAATACGAAAGGTTATTCGAGTCGGAATTTGCACTCCAGACTCCAAAAATGATTGAATTTAGTTTAGAAAATATTAAAACAGGAAAAAGACATATTATTGAGACTGTTGGTTTCATTGTTGAACACTCAAAGGGGAATCGTGTTGCCATTGTTATGCGTGATGTTACTGAACGTCGTGTTGCAGAGGCAGAAAGTCGATCTTTTGCTCAACGATTCCAAATATTAATTGAGCAAACAGCCATCGGAGTGTGGGTAACTGATCTTACTGAAACCACGACTTACGTTAATGAAAGTGTTGCACAGATTCTTGGGTATAGCAAACGCGAAATTATTGGAGCTTCAGTATTGGATTTCGCCACACCTGAAAGTGCAGAAATTATAAGAATCAAGACAAAAAGTAGATTTACACAGGTATCTGTGAATGACACCTATGAACTACAATTCTTTCATAGAAATGGTAAATTAATTACGACACTTGTAACCGCTGCAGCAATCTATGATGAGAGTGGGAACTTACAAGAAACATATGGACTAATTCGCGATGTTACAGCAGAACGGGAACGAGAAGAGGAACTAAAGCGGACGAAAGAATACTTAGAATCAGTTATCGCATCTATGCCGTCAGGAGTGTATTCGTACGATCTAGATCAAAAGATAAGTATGGCAAACCCCCGTTTAGCTGAAATCCTGAGGTACACTTCAAAAAATGAATTGATAGGCAAATCAATTTTCGATTTATTTCCCTCTCGAGAGCATGCTAGGGTTAGAAAATATGTAAAGGAAAGGATGACGGGTCAACCATCAAAAGAGTATATTCCAATCAATTATCTTACAAGACTGGGAAAAGAAGTGATAACATCTATTACATCTATTCCGTTAATAATTGATGGCAAAGTTGAGGGAGCAGTTGTGACAGTCTCAGATTTAACTGAACAAAGACAAATTGAGGAGTATGTACATAAAATTTCCCACGAATACCGGGTATTACTGGAAAAATTACCTGGGGGAGTGTTAAAAATTAATAACTTAGGGCAAGTGATAACATACACCGAAAAAGCAGTTGATTTATTAAAGTTCACGAATATAACTGACTTAGGAACCCTGAATCTTTTAGAATATCATCCATTTAAAGAAGCAGGGATTACTGACAAATTTCGGAACTTACTTTATCAAAAAACCGAAGAAGAAATAATTAAAGTGGAACTCACGGATGATACGGGTAAGACACATTCATTGAATTTTCATATCTTTCCAGTAAAAGATCAATATATGGAAAATCTCTCTTGGTTCGTAGTAATAGATGAAACGAATTAAACTTCCAATTCAACAACTTCTCCAGTTTTAATTCCCTTTCTAGCCGCTTCCACTAATTTAAGGGCATTAATGCCGTCATTGATTGTAACTAAAGGTTTACCATCACTTCTGATGCAATCGACCAGATTCCACATTTCGGAGAGCAACGGTTCACCATAAACTTTTATCTGCTCTCCATTAGAAAACGGAATACGAATAGCAGAAGCTTCTTTTTCTCCACGAGCAATTTCCAAACTTCTTAACTCAAGAATCTGAGTAAGTAGATTTGCACATAACGTACCTTTTGTACCTTCAATATCTATCGTCCTTAGCTTTCCAGCGTACTCACGACTCATTAAAAAGGTTACAATAAACTCTTCTTCTTGGGATGTTAAAACTATGATGCTAGAATTACCTATATCATTTAAGGTAAGGGCAGAAGCGAATAATTTCATCTTACCCTTGGGAAATAACCGCATCGCAACATCAAAATCGTGTACACCAATATCCTCATATACATCCCCAATAGATCCAAGACGTGATTCAGCAACAGCTCCTCGTCTCTGGAATAATACTGAACGAGGTTTTCCTAAATCTCGTTTATCAAGTATTTCGATGATACGAGAAATAACAGGATTAAAAACTTCTATATGTCCAACAATAGTTTTAATGCTCTTTCCTTGAAGTTTGTTTTTTAATTCAAGTGCCTGCTCAACAGAGGTGGCAACAGGCTTTTCAATAAGAAGTCCTTTTAATAAAGGTAAGCGAGAGACGACTTCTAACGCAACATCTACATGAATATGAGTCGGTACTGCAATAATTACACCATTTGGTTTTCTTTCATTTGCTAGCTCTTCTATAGAAGAGAAACAAGGAACCTCAAACAGTTGTCCAACCTTTTCAGCAGTTTTAGTATTAGGTTCCACAATTGAATCTAGAAATCCCATTCTATGTAACAGTCGTGTATGTAACAGGCCCATTCTTCCCGTCCCTACAACAGTGATCCGAATTGATTCATTTGACATTTGTTTTTCACTCTACCAGCATTTTGAGAGATTATATTAAGCTCGATTTGTTATTGGTTCCAGAATTGTGGGAACTTGCATAGAATAAAAAAATATTATCAGGATTACCATAAGCATAATGAAGTAAACTACTATATTCCACTCTTTAAGCACCCGATCATAGAAATCACCTAATGGTAGGATTAAAATTAATGAAATCCAAATTGCTCCGAAAAAGAGGGTGATCGAATGAATCATAAGGGAGCTATCCTGGAATAAAAACCCTGCAAATTCCCCAACTAGTCCCACTACCCCAATACTGACAATTGCAAGCAGAAAAGTAACCAGTACGGTAAAGATTGATCCCCACGCAATACCCTTAACGAAAAAGCGATTTCTTAAACCTCGTTCCTCTGTGGTTTTGATATCCCCTAAACGTAAGATTATTGGACCACCACCAAAGTAAATCCATATTAAGTTGAAAATTACCGTAATAAGCACTCTTGATGAATCAAGTCGATATCTTACTTGATAGCCAGTTTTTCTGTATACTAGAAATGTAGCTAGCCAGATAGGCATCATCAGCAAAGAAGTTAAAACAAATCCCGAAAAAATGCCCAAGACTACATCCAGAATTATGGGTAGTTCGTCATTTTGTGTTGTGAAGGAAATTGAACTACTATATACATTAAACCAGTAGAAATAAATCATTGTAACTAGTAAAAAAGATCCAGCATAGTTTAACAAATTCTGGCGAGAGAAACCACCTAAATTTTTGTTCAAAATACTCAAGGTTGAACGGTTTGTTTGAACAACTGCAAACGAGCGTGAATGGGAGATAGTACTTTTAATTGGAAAAGACTTTGATGCCCCCTGTCTAATGATTGCTAACGGAATACTTGCTGGTTTTAATAATTGCGAGAGCTCTACTTGATATCCTTCAAAAGGTTCCTCAAGTAACAATGAACGTTTTGCTTTCCTCCCTAAATCTGTCGCTCCGCAGTGAACACAATATCCTGTATTTGGAGGATTTGGTTTCCAACAATGATTACAAATAACAGATTGGGAACCTTCTCGAACTGAAGACTGTAGTCGAGCTCCACATAAATGACAAAAAGAATGTCCTGAAGGTATTTCCTGACGACATAAAGGGCAAAGTTGATTCTTGTCAATTTCCTCTGATTCAGAATCCAGTGATTTCCCACACTTTATGCAAAATACTGTTTTGGGAACTACTTCTTCACAATGTGGACATTTAATCTCACCAAATGGATGTTGCTTGCTAGGTTCTAAAATAAGGGTCATTTTTTGCCCACACGTAATACAAAAGTCTGTTTTAGGGACTTTATTATTACAATGAGGACAAGTAACAAGGGTCGTATCCGTATTATCTGAATTCATTGGAGAGAAATGTCCTATTACGATTATTGGTTGTTTTCGTCTATCCATAGACTTATTTAAAAAGGATGTTCTGTAAAAGCCACAACTATTCTTGTTTATTAAGGAATTCTTGCTGAGGTAATTTAAGTATTTTAGCTCCAAAAGATACTGATTGCTCCAAGTAGGAGAATTAGTAGCTCAAAGATTTGCACTTGTGGTTTCTGATAATAGTTCCTAATAGAAGTTTTGGGACTTGACTCACTCAATATCTCCTCTGGATCAAAATTGAGTAAAGAAAAGCGATAGGCAGAAAAAGGAGCAAAAATAAGTACGTTCCAATCAAAAATATCGCTAATAACATGAATAAATCCACCTAGAAAAAACCAATAGATATCTGATCTAAAAATTAGTGCAATTATAGCAAAAAAAAGCCAGGTTATCGGATAGTGGGAGAAATAAGTTCGATGGTTCTTTTTTTGTAGAAATCCTAGAATTATGTCAGTATCTGGGAGAACGCAGCCGAGAATTAAAAGTAAATTCAAAGAGAAATTCATATGGAGAATATTCGCGATGATAAATCCTATTATTAGGTGAATATGAGGCATCAAATTGCATACCAGTTGTAGATATTTGTAACGACATAGATTAATGGAGTTTATATTACGCATACAATTTAAAAACAAGTGACCAACTTTGGTCTTTCGATCAAATACGTTTTGGGATAAGAGAGCTATGCCCTACCGTCAACCTTTACAAAAACTCCTTGATGAAGAAAAAATTCTTGGAGTAGTGATTTTTGACCCTTCGGGCAATGATTGGTGGCATACTGGATCATTTCCACAAGCAAATGACAGACTTTTAGATGGATACTATTTAATTCATGAATGGGTTACTTACCCTTCATCTGCTATAATTGCAGGAGTAAAATACCTCACATTACTTAATGCATATCCAGATTACTGGTTGTTAACAAATATGCAAGGCCAGGGATCCTTAATCCTCCAAAAAGCTCCAAATGAGTTTTATTTTTTTTGCTATCTGGATGAGTCCATTAATCCACCCGACATCCAGAAAGAAGTAAAAAAGATTGCTGATCTCTTCGCTCAAGGCGTTTAAGGGATTAACTATGTCATCAGGAAAAGATTATTCTAGTTTAAGCCATATATTTCGAGCATACGATGTACGTGGTGTTTATAACAAGGAAATTACCGCTGCAGTACATTATCGGATTGGTCTGGCATTTGGAACTTTCTTACAAACAAATCAAGGATTTAAATCGGGAGAGGATTTTATCTTTACAGCTTATGATGTTCGGCTGACAAGTTCACTATTGGCTCAAGCGTTTGCTGCAGGAGTTATGACTACTGGAATAAATATTGAGTATTCTGGAGAACCTCTACAGTTTGGAGCTTGTATGTTTACTGCTTGGAAGCAAAATGCATTTGCTACAGCATTTGTAACAGCTTCGCACCTTCCTCCTGAATGGAATGGCGTGAAATTTTACTATGGTAATGGAGTGGGGTTTTCTGAAGAAGATAATATGAAAATTCGTGACATTTTTATTGAAGGTGATTTTCTACAACCACCATGGACAAACGTAGGGCAGATGACTCGTTTAAACCTCAAAAATGAATATCGTGAGTATTTAAGCGAAAAGTTCACATTAAAAAGGCCCTTAAAAGTCATTGTTGATTGTGGAAACGGTTCTTCATGTTTATCAGCCCCAGAAGTTTTAAAGGCCATCGGTCTAGAGGTAGTACCTTTATACTGCAGTGTAGATCCAACATTCCCTAATAGGTCTTCTGAACCCAATGAAGAAACGCTAACTGAGTTATCAAAACTTGTCATCAAAGAAGAAGCTGATTTCGGGGTGGGTTTTGACGGCGATGGTGATCGTGCCGTTATTTGCGATAATACTGGACGTGTCTTACTCGCTGATATTACTGGACTTATTCTCGCAAAATACATGCGTACTGTTTTTCCAGACAAAACACGAATCTTAGCCAATGTTGAATGTTCGCTTGCACTAGAAAAATCTCTCGCAAAACCAGCAGTTATTGATCGAATCAAAGTCGGCCATACTTTCCTCACTGCGGATGCACAAGAAAAAACTGATACATTATTAGGAATTGAAAGCTCTGGGCATATGGTTTTTCCGCATATTTACCTATTTGATGATGCAATGATTATTCCAATGATAATGGCGGAATTGTTATCAGCTCAAAATGTTAAACTCTCTGAATTAGTAGACCAATTACCAACATTATACAAACGTCGAGTAGCTGTCCCTGCACCAGATAAAGTTAAATTTAAAGCAATATCAAGCTTATTAAAAGACATTAAATCGTCATACAAGGATGTTACAGATATTGATGGGATAGGAATTTCCTTTGGTCTTGAATCCTGGGTATTAATTCGTGCAAGTAATACTGGACCGAAGATTCGTATCACTGTAGAAGCTGAATCAGCAAAGAAAGCAGATGAATTACAAGTTCAATTCCAGCAATTACTAGAAGAAAAACTGAAGAAAATTTGATAGCATTAGAATAATGTGGTTAAAATGACAGAAAGAATTGGTTTGATCGGTGGCACGGGCCCATTGGGACAAGGATTAGCTTTACGCTGGGGATTAGCGGGAGAATCTGTTATTATGGGATCAAGACTGCAGGAAAAAGCAGATAAAATATCTCTTGAGATCAATACGAAATTGGGTAGAAAATTAATCTTACCACTAACAAACGAGAATTGCATACAAGAATCAGATATAATACTCATCTCTACTCCATTTAAGTTCATGATAGAAACTTTGGAACCCTTAATTCCTCATTTAACGGAAGAAAAAATTCTCGTAGATGTAACTGTTCCTCTGAAACCATTTGAAAAGGGAAAAATGGTTGAAACTCTACCTCCCTCAGACTTGAATGCACAAAGTGCAACTGAACTCTTACGAAAAGTCATACCACCTAAAATTCCAGTAGTAGGCGCATTCAAGACCCTTTCAAATTCTACATTACGTGATATAGATAGAATCCCAACCTTAGAACAAGATGTATTTATCTTTGGTAAAGATAAAGTAGCTAAGAATAGAGTAAAAGAAAAAGCTCAAAAAATTAGAAATCTTCGTCCAGTCGATGCTGGAGGAACTCTATCTGCTAGACATGTAGAAAGATTTACAGCTTTTCTTATTGGTCTTAACCGTAGATATAAAACGCATGATTCAGGAATAAAAGTATCTGGATTGCCTCATCGAGAATGGTAAGCCATTAGATAATTAGTTTAAAACTTTTTATTAGTTGTTTCTGTATTTTAGAAATTCTATAATGATTTAAGACGACTTCTTCCAGTTGGCTCAGGATAACCCCTTTCTTTGACTCCAGACCTATCGTCATTTTCTCGATTAATCCTTCTTCTTTTAGCGAGAATGGTAATTTGATGGGTAGCTGTTTTAAATAACTTATAGGAATTTTGGGAAAAATCGTTTTAACCGTCAAAAATTTATGATTCAGATAAAATGTCAGTAAAGAAGAGTTCAGTATGATTTCTAAATGTTTTAAGTTTATTTGAGACCATTGTGATTTGAGGGTAATTATATACACATCGCAGACACAGAATAAGTTATTTGGATCATACGCTACAACTAACTCGTGACCAATCCTTCGGACCAGTAATTTAGGTTTCGTATACATTGATTTATTTTTGTAAATCGATTTTTGGGTTGAATCAAATTCGATATATCGTTTTTCTCCTAGTATAACAAACTTCTGAATATTTCTACCTGCTATTAACGGTACAGACTCCTTTGTAATAGGTACCTTACTTGTAAATTTCGAATTGAAACCTAATTCGATTCCACGTGAAATATAAGCAATATCCCCAAGTTTCAACGCGTTTTTTTCAATTGTTCCAATGATATCAGTAATTTTTGAGGCCATATTTGGCATTATATACTTGAACTTCTGATCCATGATATTTACTTGCTCATTCTTCTTAATCTGTGTAAATCCTTCCCCAACTGAAAACTTACTGAATTCTATGATATTAGTATCGTTCTTTTCATCCTTAGATTTCTTATATCCTACTACAATACAGGTTTCCACAGATACGGATGGAAATATTTTGCTACCCAGCATAATAATTTTTTTCAGATTAAGCGTTTTAAGCAGAAATTCACGAAATTTCTGATAGCGAAAGTTTGTAGTAAAATTATTCGGAATAAGGAATATCAAAACTCCTCCTTCCCTTAGTAGGTACACAGAGCGCTCAACAAAAAGAAGGTAACTTTCTATTTCTGGATCAACGCCTTTGTATAATTTCTTGTATATATTTTTCTCCTCAGAAGAGAACGAAATGCCAAAAGGAGGATTTCCTATACATAAATCATATCCATCAGTAGCATTGGGAATTGGCCATTCATAAAACCAATGAAATGCAGTGTCTTGTAATTTAACAGTTGGATACTTAATGTTACTATCTTCAAAAAACGAGATATTCAATTTCTCTTTTGTAGGATTACCTTCCTTAGTTTCATTAGCTTTGATATATCCAATTAAGGCATTTCCGGCTTTAAACGAAATATCAATTTCAGAATTTGATGAGAATTTTTCCTTAATCAATTCACATTTTCTGATAGACTCATAATTTATATCTAAGCCATGTAAAATTAGGTGACTATTTATTTGATCGCTTTTTTGGAGTTTTTTCTCGTGGTCTACAATTTCAAATAAAAACCTTCCGTCTCCAACCGAATTGTCAAGTATCCTAATACTACGAACATTAATTACTTCGCTTAGATAGTTTCTAATTAGTCCGAAAGCTATGTCAACCATTAATTTCACAATAGGAAGTGGTGTAGGGATTGCTCCTAATGGTTCTCTTCCTTTTTTCAATTTCCTTACACCCCCTGTACAATTAATTGTGTTTCATCTTGTGATAAACCATATATTTTGAATACAATTTCGTCAATAATGATTCTAAATCCTTCCATCTTTGAGTATTTATCGAAAATTTCTTCGATAGAAGCTTTGTTAAAATTTGTACCAAATTTTTTAGTTAACCATAACGAATCACTCATATTCTTAGTTCGAAAAAATCTATCGAGCTGTTTCATGGATTTAAACATATTTTTGCCTGACTTTTGGAGAATATTTGATTCAATAATCATTCCCTCAAGTAATTCTCGAAGCTTACTCCCTTCCTCAAGATATGATTTGAAAATCTCCCCAATCGTAAAGAATTGGTCAAGCTTTGACTCTTTGGAAAGTAATTCTGTCAAAGTCTGAACTTCCCACCTTTTTATAAGTGTTTTAATCTTTCTACGAAAGTCAGGATTTGAATCACCAGTTAAACAAGGGATAATTACTTTGTTTAAATAAGGTTTATCCAAATCTTTACTGGTTACAAATTGTTTAGTATATACTGCATGTTGTAACCACCAAATTAACAGTTTAGATTGAAATAACGCGGCATATGCATAAATTTCATTGGACGAGGAAGAAGGAGGTATAATATTAATGACAGTTTCATGGGTGATGTGGTTTCCCAACGAGTCCACCCAAATTGGAAGATTTAATTGGAATTTTGGTTTGGTTTTATAGGAGATTATTCGTTGAGTAATGATTTTAGGTTGTAAGAATCTTTTCAGCTGAAGTTCAGGGACATCATTGCTGACATAATTACGCTCTGGTAGTAAAAATCCGTGTGTAAACGTTACTTTTTCAATTAAGGGAATAGAGGATTCACTTGTGCGGTAACGACTATTTAAACCACGAAACGCAATCCATTCAACACGTCTATGATCTTTTAGAAGCTTTTCCATTAATTCCTGTTCGGAAGGAGATACCCCAACAAGAAAATTATCAAAAATCACCGCATTCCGAGTCTTTATCACTGAGATCGAAGTGAATCTTTCTTTTATTGGATCCCAAATTCCAGATTTATACTGTTCAGATGGATCCTTTTTCTGTAAAATTACGACAATATGTTCTTGTAATTGGCCTGAAAATTGATTGGCTAAATCAAATACCTCTAAAAGCCGAACTTGTGTGAAACATATCTTTCGAAACAGTTTCCATTTATTAGAATAAATGAAAGGTTTGGGTAGTATAAAAGAAAGGATGCCTCCATCTTTTAAGAGATTTACTGATTTTATAACAAAATAAAGAGCCGATTCTGAAGGAACATTCTCTTGGATGGTCAAATGATAGAGTTTCCGAATTTTATCCCATTCTTGAGGAGAATATTTCGCATTATGTGGAGGATTAGATATGATCAAGTCATATTTTTTTTCAACGGTCTCTGTATATGATTCTGTAAGATAATTTTTATGGTGAAATGTAACAGAACATCCCTCACTCTTGATTGCATCATTAACTAATAATTTAGCCTTGGATAGTGCTGAAGAGTCAATATCAAGTGCATCAATGCTGATTAAACCAATTTTTTCACTCAATACCTGAATAAGTTTTTCACAAAAAATACCTTCTCCAACTGATGGATCTAACACCAATAGAGGGTTATCATTCCTTGATTCAGGAAGATGAGTGACAACGTTTTCGATTATTGCCTGTACAACATTATCTGGAGTGAAATATTGTCCTTTTTCACGTTGAGTAATTGCCACAAGCATTTCCCAAAAATTACTTTGTTGTCGTGCTTCCACCTAATATTTCCCTAATTTTCTTTGCAGTGAAAGTCTTTCCTGTAAGTACATTACCGCTCATTATGACAAGACGATGATTATTTTTAGTCATCATTGACGCTATATCATTCAACATTTGTTCGTAATTGTTTGATCTTGTGGATAGCTCTATAACTTGACTTCCTCGAGGAATTTGCAGTGAATTTGAATAAGAATCCAGTAAGGTTTCATAACGGTTATAGATTGTAATATCTGCATCGCTTTTTGATAGAGATCGTTCCTCTAAATTTCTAGCATTGATATTTAGTTTAACATCGTCTTTAGATGCAAAAGTGTGCAAGAATATTGGATTGAAATACTTAAAGTTCTTGTATAACTTCTGTCGATGGAATGGATGTGAGGGTGAATTGAAATTTGTACCATCGAATATAACCATAGTGGATTTATTACGCCGAAGAATACATGATACAACCCATATTGCTAATTGATATGTATGCGCACTCTCCCAGGACGAATAATCTGGAAAATTCTTTCGGTATAATTTTCGAACATGATCTGTTGATATAATACTAATTTTAGGAATTTTAAACGAAGTACATAAACTTATGACCTTCATAATTTGATCGAGTATATCATACAATCCTTTCTTGGAATTATTTAATGGATCTACCTCCACTTGCTCTCTTAACAATTCCAAACAAATACCAATAAGCTCCCGTTGTGCAGTTTTTGTTTTATCAATATTTAAATGAGTTACGACTTCATTTCCATCAACTTTTAGGTCTTTAAGGTAGATCGGTCTCTGAGATATACTCCTTATTCGAACATCATGTACCAATGCTTCATTAGGTGATGTTGGGACTCCCAGAATTCTCCCCTTTGCTTGGTGAAATATTAGGTAATCTTCAAGAAATTTTGGTTGTATGTTGTAAAGTAACCGTCTTGTTGAATAATTTTTGTACTCGTCATCATCTTCTTCGAGAGAATACGGTAACGGTATCTTATGAATTGCTAATAGATGGATAATATCTTCGATCCGTTTATTTGGGAATTTAAGTTTTTTTAGAATTCGGGATAGGAGATTCTTATCTAAATCTGGGAGAAGAATTGATGTATCGTCAGTTAAAATAGATAGCTGATGGAATAGCGCAGAGTATCGGAGATTTACCGATGATTCGGAACTTAGATCATTTATAATCTGTAAAGTAATGTCTAGACGAGTTAAATTCAATGATGGGAGCGGTGTGTGTAATGATTCATGTTCATACTCTGGAATTATATGTTTAAGGAGATCAGTCGAAACTAAAAAATGTACAGCTTCCAGCCAGTGGTGACCACTCATTAACTTTTGAAATTCAGCCTCGATACGTTCCTTTGCCACCTGATCAAAAACATCTAAGTGTCTAGGAACTGCTGCAAGGGAAGATTTTTCTACAGAATATCCTAATTGTGAGACAAATCTGAAGATTCTAATTAATCGAAGTCCGTCTTCCCCTAACCTGGCATCAGGATCCCCCACTAAACGTAAAATATGATTATTTAGATCAGAACGTCCATCGTAAGGATCTGTAAATTTTTCTGATATAGGATCATATGCAATCGCATTAATTGTCAGATCACGTCGAGCAAGATCTTCCTCAATATCAGCTACAAATTGAACTTCAGAAGGATGACGTCCATCCTTATATTCTCCTTCGACCCGAAAAGTGGTAATCTCTATTGAAAGATTTTTAAAGAGAAGAGTAACAGTTCCATGTTGTATACCCGTTGGAATTACCCTGAATTGACTAAATAAATCCATAACTTCAGACGGAGAGGCGTCAGTTGCAATATCCCAATCATGAGGTCGTGTTTCACCTCGCAGAAGATCACGAATTGACCCACCAACGACAAAAGCCTTGAACCCCGAAGAAGAAAATATGCGACAAATCTCAAGAACTTCCGTAGGAAATTGATTTGCGGTTAATTCCATGATTGTACCTCTGACTACTTTCGAATTGAGGAAAAGAGCTATTAAAACCTTTAATATTTTCTATTGATCGATCTTACTTTCTGAGAGATGATATTTGCAACAGCTATCTCAAAAACTAAAAGACCTTTATGTATCTCTTCTCCAAGGTGGAGAATACTTGGGATGGTCAGATACTTTCCTCTTTGAGGTAGCTCTTAATTCTCTAATCAAATTTCTTTCTTTATTTTATTACCAACCTTGGAACAAAATCACAGAAGAATCATTTTCCCATCTTGGAAAATCGGAAAGATGTAAAAGATTTTTAAAAATATGGTTTCAGCAAACTAAAGGGTCTAATGATAGAAATCTAGTTCAGTTAGTTGCGAGAACTTGTTTTTATTTGTCTGATCTTACTACTTACGAGGAACAGTTGCTAAAAAGTGTCCCAGAAACAGATTGGGACCAAATGATCAACTTTTTGGGAAAATATCAATTCACTTTAGTCGAAACATTCCAGAAATCAGAGGGGGAAAACGATGGAATAACCCCAGAATTTCTCTCTATCTTTGCAGAAATGGTTATTACTGAATATGAAAAAGATTTTTCAGTTTCACCCAAGGTTTCAAGTCGCAAGACAAAAGGGGTCTACTATTCACCATGGAGAATAATCCGAGAGTTAACAAATAATCTAATAACAGAAAATAAAGTTCAGGTGACGGTGTTAGATCCAAGTTCTGGAACTGGTTCATTTCTACTTTACGCTGCAGAAAGGATTTTTCAAAATCAATCGAAAATTTCAAGTAAACGTGTTAAAGACCCCTCACTGATTGTCAGAAATTATATTTATGGGGTAGATAAATCTGGTCCAGGTATATTGGTAACTAAGCTACGGTTGCTATTCTGGATGTTAACCAAAGATCCTGAATCAGAAATTGAAATCGATCAAGAGTCTTTTTCGAATATCCGGAACGGAAACTCACTTTTTGGGTTTGTTAATGAGAAATTCAGTCCATCGATTGAACTTCAGAGTTATTTTTCTCACAGGGCAGAAGAAAGGGAGTTAGAATATTCAGAAATTGACAAATTGACTAAAGAATTATATAAGGATTGGGTAAATTCATGTACTCAACTAAAATCTGTTTTACAGAGTAAAAACTCTATAAATGGAACAAATAGTGAAACCCTAATAGAAAAAGTGAATCTAGAGCTTTCAAAACTACTTGATATATCATACATACAATTTCTGTCTAGTTTAAGAACAAATACGACTATCGTCAATTCTAGTATCAATATTAACTTGACACAACACAATTTCTTCCACTGGGGACTCGTTTTCCCTGAGATTATCATTCATGGGGGCTTTGATATATGTTTAGGAAATCCTCCGTATGGACGCTCTGTTCTGTCAGTAATAGAAAAAAATATACTTAAACTATCCTACGGGTCGTGCAAAGGATCTAATGCAAAAAAAGTAAGTTTGAATGCTGCAGGAGCTTTTATTGAACGATCAATTAAGCTTTTAAAGCCAGATGGACGCCTAGCCCTTATTCTTCCATTTTCTGTTCTGAGAGTGGAAGAATTTGAAGGAATTCGTGATTATATTCTAGAAAAGACGGTAATTAACGAAATTCATGACGAATCTGCAGCTTTCCAAGATGTCACACTAGAAATGTGTTCATTGATCTTAACAAAACATCAGAAAAGTGATCACTCGATATTTATTAAACCCAGAGAAGGTTTGGGATCTGGATCACATATAAAAAAATCAGTTTTTGTGAAATACAAGCGATTTATGATATACCATGATGCATATTGGCAGAAAATTGTTAATACAGGAGAATTCTCACAAGTCATGGGAGATTATGGAATAGATCATAGAATTGTCAAGAAAGATCTAAGCAAGAAATACTCCCCATCCAATGATTATATTGTTCCTTTTCTTCATTCAGGAAAATGTGTAACCCGTTATG
This sequence comes from Candidatus Hodarchaeota archaeon, assembly GCA_016839785.1. Lineage (GTDB taxonomy): Archaea > Asgardarchaeota > Heimdallarchaeia > Hodarchaeales > Hodarchaeaceae > Hodarchaeum. The sequence goes on from JAEOTQ010000045.1 coordinate 36,490, forward strand.
CTCTGAATCCCCGTTTTTTTCACTGGTCAAGACTAAATCATCCGAATAAAAGATTTAGAAAGTATCTGGAGGATCCTAAACTTATTTGTACTGCGATTGGCAACGAATTTCGTATTGCATACAAACCCAAAGGCATAATTCCTGGGACAAATGTTTCAATAATGGAAATTATTAATCCTCAACATGATTTCTTTCCCCTAATGATTATACTTAATTCGTCATTGATAAATTACTTGTTAAAACGTTATATATTGAATTATTCTCATCTCACGGTCTATTTACACAAGTATTACACACAATTAGTGCCGATAAAGTATCCATGGGAATATGAAAATGAATGGAAAACAATTGGAAGATATATTTCGTTTTTAACACAATTTTCTGTATTGAAAAATGATTTATCCTACCAAGATGAGTTAACCTTTTTAAAAAGAATTACAGAACACCTTGTTTATCAATTGTATCTTCCAGAAGTATTTAAAGAGTCAAATCTGAATTTAGCTGAATTAATAAAGGATTTTCTGTTGGATATTCAGATTGAGAATAGCATTGAGGTATTACTCTCCCCCATTAATAATATTAAGGAGATTATAAAGAAAGAAAATTCTAGTGTTATGAAAACTGAAGCAACAATAAATACAGTTATTAAATCACTAAATACCAAACAATTTCTCAGTTTCCTTCACCAATCCGAAAAAATCCGAGAAAAATCTAGTTTAACACAAAAAATACTTCTTGATACTACTCCAAAAATGATTCGAACCTGAAATATAGCCCATCCCTCCTACAAAGACGACCAGTAATTCTTTTTCCGATATTTTCGATAGTTGACTCATTTATTCGCATATACCGACTAAAAGGGTTGATTTAGGAATATTGGGATATTACGAGAGTAATACATAAATTTAGGTACTTCCTCAGTTTATATGGATCAGCAACAGGAATCTAAGAAATATTTATAAAGATAAGCATTGAGTCTGATTGTTGTACAGATTTTAATCAGTAGCAATTAGTACGTAGAGGTTAACGGATGCAAGACCCGATTGATGGTGCAAAACTTCTCGAGGAATTAACCCTTGAGATGACAGATTCACAAAAAACAATTATAGCAAAAATAATTCAGGGTCAAAGTATTTTTTCTGCTTATTCTATTAAAGATGCTCTTACCGAGTTAGATGAATTATTCGACTCTAAATAAGCATATCTGTCTCTTTTCTGTTTGAAACCAGATATTTTACACTTAATCATGATGTTTGCCCTAAAATTTTAATACGAATTATCAGCTCACAACTTTTATGAGTCAACAAATCATCGAAGCATATCAAAGAATTAAGGATCATATCAATAAAACTCCAGTAATGACATCTCGCACACTTAATAAACTCGTATCAGCCCAAATTTACGTAAAATGTGAAAATTTTCAGCGAATAGGTGCCTTTAAAGCTCGAGGAGCCTTTAATGCTATTCAACTACTCATTGACGATTCTAATCCAGCTGGTGTTATAACACATTCTTCAGGTAATCATGCACAAGCAGTTGCCTTAGCTTCACATGAATTAGGGATACAAGCTTTAATAGTAATGCCTGAAAACGCTCCAGTTGTCAAGAAAGAAGCGACAAAAGAATACGGCGCAACTATCATTGAATGTGGGAATCAACCAGGTGATCGAGTAGCAAAGACCGAAGAAATCGTACAAAAATATGGATATCCTCTGATTCATCCCTATAATGATTACAAAATTATTCATGGAGCTGGAACCGCTGCTTATGAACTACTCACAGAAGTAGGAAAACTTGATTATGTCTTAGCACCTGTAGGGGGTGGAGGATTACTTAGTGGAACTTCTTTATGTGTAAAATCACTATACCCAGAATCTATTGTACTTGGAGTAGAACCGTTGAATGCTAATGATGCTTACCTATCATTCATGGATGGAGGAAAAATATTTCCATCTGTAAATCCGAATACGATCGCTGATGGTCTACGCACGAGCTTGGGAGATATAACATTTAAGACTATCAAAGAAAATGTGAACGATATTATCACAGTATCAGAACTAGAGATTTTATCTTCTATGAAGTTTCTTTGGGAAAGAATGAAAGTGGTTGTTGAACCATCTGGAGCAGTTCCACTTGCAGGATTATTTAAACTCGCAAATGAAAAGTCAAATTATTCCATTAAAGATAAGAAAATTGGTTTGATTATTTCGGGTGGGAATATTGATCTAACTGATTTCTTTGAGATTCTGACACAAAAATTAGGTAAAAAGGTTTAATCACTTACTCAATGCCCAATTTTTGACGTATTTTTTTGTTATCTTCATATACACGCCACTCTGCAACAAGACCATTGTCAATATATGCAGTCCATATTGCTGGCCCATCCAAAGGATCATACGAACATTCAGAATGGCCTATCATCAGTACAAGATTATCATGTGATTCAACACGAGAGAAAATATTCATGTAGTCAGGATAAGAATCAAAAAATTTAGTCCATCCTTCCATCATCTTTTCTCGGCCGATTGTAATTTTTCCTGGAATATCAATAAATTTATGGTCATCAGTCATCAAAGATACAAGTCCATCTATATCTTGTGCGTTTATTCGCTCATTAAATTTTAGTGCCACATATTTAGGATCAATCACTAATTCAACCCCCATTATTATTCTAAATTTTCTGTTTTGATACACCACCGCGAGAGATAATTAAATCTCCTTCACCTAATTTGACATTTGCAAAGCGGCTAAAGACAAAGAGAAGATCTGAAAGACGATTGATATATCTTAGAATTTCTGGATTAACATCTTCTTGATTCATGAATCGGATTATATTCCTTTCTGCACGCCGACAAATGGTTCTAGACTGGTGTAAAAATGCAGCTGATTTAGTTCCACCTGGAATTACAAAATTTTTTATAGGAGGAAGTTGATCAGTCAATTCATCTGCAATTTCCTCCAATTTGGTTACATCCTCTGAGCTAGTCCTTTTAATTGCTTTTACAAGTTCATTTCTTTCCTCAAAATGTTGAATTGGAGTAGCTAATTCAGCTGCTATCATGAATAAATGTTGTTGAATCTTATGGATTCTGTCAGCAAAAATGGATTCAGAGAAAACTTTACTGATTCCCAAACTAGCAATTAACTCATCAACTGTCCCATAAGCCTCAATTCGTGGATCAATTTTATCAATACGTTCTCCTGTTAATACTCCTGTTTTTCCTTTATCTCCTTTCCTTGTATAAATACTTCTAGACATTTCCTTTACCTCTTTTCTACAAATTTTCTCAATTCTTATCATTAACCTAAGAACTTTATAATGTGTTTGGCAATTTCTACTCCTTTTTCTTCTTGCAGAAAATGACCAGCATCTGATATCACAATCTCTGGATTATCCGCGGCAGTAGGAATTAATTTTCTGAAAAATTTGTCTGCACCTCTTGTTATCGGATCCTTATCTGAAAACATAACTAATGCAGGCTTGGACCACGTTTTTAATTTTTCTCTCGCATCTAGCATAATATTTGCTACAGGATTATCAGGTGAAATAGGAACGAGTAATGGCCATGCTCGTGCTCCTGCTTTGTATTTTTCATTAGGAAAAGGCGCTTCATATGCTTTTAAAACTTCAGGAGAAATTTTATCCCTATTAGCCAATCCTAATTCAATTACTATGCCAATAGGCAAATTAGGATTATTTTCAACAAATTCTCGCCATTGTAAAAAAGCATCATTCGGTTTAGATCTTCCTGATGGTAATCCTGTGTTCATTATTACTAGATTCGCGATCTTTTCTGGATTATTTGCTGCATACGGAAGACCAATTAATCCTCCCCAATCTTGGACAACAAGAGTAATGTTATCTAAATTCAATTCGTCTACAAAATTTGATAGCGTTCCATAGTGCATCTCATAGGTATAGTCATCTACTAAAGTATATTTGTCTGATCTTCCAAATCCAACAAAATCGAAAGATATAAAGCGGAAATTAGCATTTGTAATAGGGCCTATCATTTTTCGGTATAGATAAGAGTAAGTTGGCTCACCATGTAAACATAACACAACGTCTCCCTTTCCTTCATCAATGTAATGAATTCTTAAACCATTAATCGTGATATAGTGCTGTCTATAGTTAAATTCAGGTAAATTTTCAAAACGTTCATCTGGTGTACGAATTATGTTCATATTTATTCCTTCTGAGATTCATTTCTTCATTTTAAACGATTATATCTCTTTATCAATTTACCTATGCATACGAAGAACTTAAGAAGTTTGATACTTTGCACAAAGTACTTCCTTCATACAAAGCTTTTTAATGATATTAAAGCTTTAACGTAATTAGCAATTTAATTTACATTGGTGAAATTGTTGAACGATAAAATTAATTTAAAAGAACTAGAACAAAAGACATACAACGAATTCTTGATTGATGGAATCCCTGAACTCTTTATGGGGCTGATTCTGGTATTCATGCCCTTTTTTCTTTTAAATCCGATATTCGTTGCATTTATGGTTTTTTACCTATTTTTAGGTCCTCATATTTTTGAGTATATACGGCAGCGCACAACATATCCTCGTATTGGAAGAGTGGAGTTTAGAGAAGACGAATCAAGGGAGAATTACTCAGTTAAAAGAGCCGCACTTGAATTCCTCATTTTCTTATCCGTTGTAATTCTAGTGACATTTACAGTCATGTTCATCTTTGAAGGAACAATTCTTGAGATTTCATTATGGTATTCATGGGTTCCTTTCACTTTTGGCCTGATAATGTTTGGTCCAAGTGCGTTCCTCGTGGAAAAGACAGGTAGAAGATATTACTATGTTTTCTGGTTATTTTCCTCTTTCTTAGGATTTGCAATTTCATTGCTCAACTTCCCAGATATTTGGGATGGAATGTTCCTCTATTTCTTTATGCTTGGAATTTTAGTAATGATTCTAGGAATTATGAAGTATTTCTGGTTTATCCGGAATTACCCAATAATTGAACTTGAGGAGGAGTAGCTATGAAGAAACCTCTGGAGAATTCAGACGAAAATCAATTCAAAACTGACATAGATAAGATAATTCATGTCCCCTCACGGCTTATTATTTTATCCTACTTATATGTCGTCAAAAACGCAGATCTTATCTTTTTCAAGAGAAAAACCAATCTCTCATGGGGTAACCTATCTACACATGCATCTAAATTAGAAGAGGTGGGATATATTACGATAAGTAAAACTTTTCGAGAAAAAAAGCCTGTGACAATTTTGGAAATTACTCAAGGAGGCATTCAGGCCTTTGAAAAGTATAAAAGTATTATGCAAGGATTTCTGGGAGAATGAATTTGAATTTCTCTCTTTGCTTAATAAAAGCCCTCGATGAAGGCACGTACATTCTTACCCAATACATGATGATTATATCCCCCTTCAAGACATGCGAATCGTCTATTTCCTCCATGATCCTCACTATATAACTTTAGTATTGACCCAATTGATTGATAGTCTTTAGTAGATAGTAGCTTTCCCCAATCATCTTCATGTCTGTCAAAACCAGCAGATACAGCTAAAAAGTCCACGGTTCCATGTTGAGCGAGAAAGTCAATTAAATTTGATGTAAACTCATTCGGGGTATTTCCTTCACAGGCATAATAAGTGACCAAAGGATCATTTCTAAAGGTATTGTTGGATCCATCACCAAAATGAAGGTCAAAATCGACTATCAACGCATTCTGGATCTTCTTGTGTATACAATACGACCGAACTGCAATTGCTATATTATTGAAATAACAAAATCCCCAGTAGCCGTCAGGTGAGGCATGATGTCCTGGAGGTCGAATTGCAGCAAACATTGGTTGTTGATTGTAGGCATATTCTGCAGCCAAAAGAACCCCTCCTACTGCTAACAATGCACTTTGATATACCTCATCATAATCATTTTGTACACGAGTCACATGATCATCCGTATGCACAAGTAAAACGTCTTCTACGGTAGCAGGTAAGGGAGTAATAACGGTAAAATCTGATAATTCGTCCATTATTGCTTCCATTCTCCCAGGTTTTGCTGCAGGATCAAACGTATACTCCAAATAGTAATCCTCGTGAAAAATGACTTGTTTAGACATATTTTTTCTTCCTCTAAGTGTTAATTTACCTGAATTTGGAGTTATCATGAGATTGGTTTTCCTAGACGCCATTCAACCTCAAATTTAATTGATTCCTTAATTTGATCAAGAATATGAGGAGCTAATCCTAGGTATTCAATACAAATTAGCTGATCCATTTTCCTTTGGATCAATGAATATTTAGTCTTTTCTCCAAATCGGGGGATTGGAAGTTCGATTAGTTGATCCAAAAGTTTTCTTAGTCTGCGTAAAATATTTTTTGGAACTAGTCTTGGATCAAGGGTGAGTAGATTTCGACATTCCCGCAAAGATAACTTCAAGGAACCTAATCCTAATGTTCTTGTCCCTTGAATCTCACGTAACAAGATTCCTAGAGATGAATTCATGAATCCTACAAGAAAATCATTCCAATCAGGATTATCCGGCCAAAATCCGATCCATTGTTTATCTATATGGAATTTCTGTTTATTGTATGCAACAAACGACCGCAAATACGTCATATTTGGAATTATTAAAACTGGTTGAATTTTAGTAATTTGATACCAAGTCTTCTTACTTTTGTTACGAAAATAGGGTCGGGAGAGAAGCTCATCTTCATATGTACTTAGATAATGTTGTAAATTCTGGTCTAATTCAAGAATAGGACCAGATGGAATATATAGTAAGGATAGAGGGTTTTTAGGGGAAGCGGTACTTAAGCTAATATTGTCTTTTGGTGACTTTGTCATGGGTACTAAGTAGTTTTGAGAAATATCATAATGACGGATTTTCTCTTCTGTCAAATAAAAAAATCTGTTTGCTCCAGTTGTAGAGCCTAATCTGAGATTCCCTAACTGATTTAAGAGACAAAATTTATCTTTATTAGCCAGAAGAATCTTATGTAGTAAGAAAGGTGCCATATTGAAGTAGTCTATTCTCAAAATGGGAAATTCATTGATAAGTTCTTGTGAGAAAAACATGTGGGGATTCGAGATCTGACTGATTCGATAAACATCACTTTCAGCAGATTTAATAGTAACATTGGGTATGAGAGTTGAACATTGCATTTCCGCGGGTTTTAAATACTCAGATAATGGATCGATGTTTTCTAATAAGTTAGATAATTCTCCTTTCCAAACTAATAGATTAGTATACTGTTCATCATCAAATTTTTCTATTTTATGACCAATAATTATGTTAGTAATGATTTCTGCTGTTTCCCAAGGTTCTGAAGGGAGTTCTAGGATAAGGTCAATATTGAAATATTTGTCAAACAGAAGAAAGTTTATTGGAGCTAAAAACCGGGAAGAATACCAAGATCGTGATAACACTAGTCCAAGTACTCCGTTGGAGGTAAGTTTAAGCATAAGCTTCATCCAAAAATAAAAATAAAGATCTGCTTTGGAATCAATTTGATGGTTATTCTCTAGAAAAACTGATTGATATTCAGGTGAAGCCAAGAGTTTTTCAATAATTTTCCTCTTATCAATGTCATGATGACGGATATAAGGGGGATTTCCTACGCACAAGTCATATTTTATATTTGCTACGTCATCTTCGAGTAAAAAATTTGTCTCTTTTATATTTGATAGTGATGCCAAGAATTTTTCCATATCTGAAATTGACGTTGATTCATTTGGTACAATATTTGTTATCCAATGATGAAGAAAAACTAATTTTGTCAAGATAATATGATCAGAATCAATATCATAACCGTAAATATTTTGACAGAAGTTTTCAAAAATCATCTTGTATTCGTTAATGGAGATTCGATTCTGTACCTGTGAGATTATATGGGTAAAAGAATTGATTATCTCGTGTAAAAAGAGTCCTGTTCCGCAACTTGGATCGATTACAGACATAGAAGATAATTTATCTATAAGGAAATTAAGAACATCTTCATTCGAGTTTGAAAAATTGTGTCGAAAAAGAATTTGATGGATAATTGAATGATTGGCCACAGAATCAATTTTGAGAATCAAGTACTGATACAGGCTATAATAACAGATGAACTGGACCTGATCTGGGGGAGTAAAGTATAATCCAGTAGTCTTTTTCTTACGAGTTTGTGTTAAAGATTCAAAAATATGAGATAATTTATAGATATCAATACCTTCTCTAATCACCTCATATATTGCTTTCCACCACCAATTGGTGGTTTCTAACAGTTTTATAACATGATCAATCTGCTTATTATTAAAAGATTTAAGGATAAATCTAATTTTGGGAAGATTTTTGTCATTAGATAAAGATTGTAAGAAATTACTTCTATCAGTTACGTTGGGTACCTCTGAAATTGGAAAAACATAATAATATGTGAAGATACATTTGAAAAACGGAAGTAAATCTGATTGTTCCATAGATTCTTTTTCTAAACGCTTCAAAAAGTCCTGAAGTAAAGACGTCATCAATCTACCCTTATATTGCTATATTGAGGTTCAAACGATTTTAATCTCATACAAACGATGAGTCGTATTCATTGATTTAGCCACATATTTTATTCTCTTTTTAACTTAAGATCGATATCGATTTCATTCCTCTCACTCTGAAGAAAGGATAAATATCTCGTTTAACTGATACTATATGTCTTGAAATCAATGACAAAAATAAAAAAAATTCAGATAATAAATGAAATTAGAATTTCAGCCATCATTCCAATTTCTGAAGTCAACGGACCTGGTCCACATTATACAATATGGGTTCAAGGGTGCAGTTTGAACTGTAAAGGCTGTTTCAACCCTCTAACTCATGACCGTGAATTAGGAAAAGTAGAGAAGATATCAGATATAGTTCAGGACATTAAGAAACTATGGTTGGAAAAAAAACTAACCGGGATAACGATAACAGGAGGAGAACCTTTTCAACAAATCGACCAAATAATCATTTTAACTAAGCAGATCAAGGCACAAACTGATCTAGGTATTATAATTTTAACTGGTTACAGTCCACGAGAACTTGAACAGTTCCTAAATATACAATCACTCACTAAAAATGTCGATTTAATTATTGCAGGTCGATTTCGAAAGGAAATGAAGATTCAATCAGGATTAAAGGGTTCTAGCAATAAAAAGTACATATTCACTACTGATTTCTATAAGAAATTTGATTTAGAAAACATTCCACAAATGGAAGTGTTTGCAAACGAACTTGGTGAAATAATAGTAACTGGAATTGAACCAGGACCTGTCCTTGAATCGATAGCTCCGGAATTCCCCTCTGAACAATGATTCCTCACAGGTTAGGACTTATCGACATTTAAAACAAATTGAATCGCAATTTCGGTAACTTTCGCAATCTTTCCCCCATCGAGTTTATCTGCAGTGTCTTCTAAAGTATGCCAATGAGGAGGTGTTCCTTCCTTTGCTAATCCGAAGATTGTCGTAGCATGTAATCCCTTTCTTGAGAAATTAGCAGCGTCACTACCAGCAAAAGGTAGGGGGCCAATTCTTATAGGAACTCCAACCTGATCAGCAGCGACAGATACGTAATCAACGACTTTTTGCGAATGTTTTGCTAAAAACATTGGTTCTTGTGTCGCTAACAAATATTCATCCGCACTAAGTGTTTCTAAATTAAATAACATTCCATCACGAGTGAGAAGTTCTTCTTTGTGGTGAGATACAAATCGTTTAGAACCTCTCATGTGCTCTTCTCCTGCAAAGCTCACCAGCCAAATTTCCGTTTCTTCTGGCTTAAATTTTGCTAAGTGTCGCCCACATTCAATAATTGCACCAACGGCAGTTAGATTGTCATTTGCTCCCATCACTATCTTGTTTGACCTAAGAAAGAGAGTGATAATTGTAACGAATACTATTCCCAGAAATGAGAACGTAATTTGGATTGGATCTAAGATCAGAAATAACTCCTGGTTTGGAGCAAACGCTTTTAGCAGACTTATTATAATATTAATAAGCACAATTACTACTGTAAATACAATAAGATAAGCTGATTTTTCTCCTAATTTCCCAAAGAGAGGAAACTCGTATGCCGAATCGTGATGACCTGAAAGTAAAACTAGTTTCTTAGGGGGGTTTTTTGGTTTAATTTTCCCCACAACATGGAAGGTTGAT
>JAEOTQ010000046.1 GCA_016839785.1 Candidatus Hodarchaeota archaeon
AATAATATTTTCATCTGCACTGGAATCAAGTGTAATTGTGAATTCAGAATTATAAAAAGTATTATTACTGATAGAATTCTGGTCAGAATCTGTAAGAAAAATCCCATTCCGCTCGTTATTCCCCCCAATTGTGTTATAGACATTATTATGGAATATGTGTCCATTAGTGACATTATTATATGAAATTCCTGTTTCTCCATTAGCTAATGTGCAATTACTTATACGAAAAAACAGATCTGTATTTTGAATCTCTATTAGAGTATCCGAATTAACTATTTGTAACTCATGAATTAAATATGGATTTGATTCTGTTCCATTTCCAGGCCAATTTTCATTTGTAGCTTGGGTAATTAAGGCGTTATTTCCATCAATGGCTATTGGATCATGAGGGGTGGATGTGAAACTTCTAATACTAGTTTTTACCAAATTAGGTTTTTGGATGGATGGATAAATCTCTTTCTGAGTTGTTTTACCTATTTGTTTCCGATCTGAGAAAGCAGATCCGTCCTGAAGATAGTAATGGGTTAAATTAGGTTTTGGATAATCCTCACTAGGCTGAATTATCCCTGACTCTCCGATCTTTCGTTTTGAGAGTACTATTGGTTTATTTTGAGAGATATCTGGACTGAGAGCAAAAGCGAAATAATTAATATTCAGGATAATAATGAAAAACAAGCTTGTATCTCTTAACTTTGGATTCCTCAATCCTAATCCTCTTTTTAGTAATTTCTCCTGCAATCGATTATTCAGGGAAGGCTAGTCGAGATATGAGGCTAAACCTAAATTGTAAATTCAAGAATATTTCAATTATATAAGGATTTTAAACAAATGTAGCGTTCGATAACTAAAATCGAAAGTTTAATACTTTTCATTTTGTCCCCTTTCAATCGTCAATAAACATGTTTTAGTTCCTTCTAAGACCCTCTCATCCGTTCTAGATACAATCCAAGATAATTTTATTTAATAAATTGTGTTACAGTTTAAGGAGTACAATGAAAATGAAAGTTTTAATCGCAGATTCAATATCCGCTACTGCTGTTGCAGAATTAGATAAAAACTTTGAAGTAGTCGAACAACACTATTCCCCTGATGAATTACTAGCAGAAATTAGCAAATACGATGCAGTAATTGTCCGAAGTGCCACTAAAATCCCCCGTGAAGTCATTGAAGCAGGAGCCAACTTAAAAGTCATCGGAAGAGCTGGTGTTGGTGTTGATAATATCGATGTTAATGCAGCTACTGAGAATGGAATTTATGTAGTAAATTCTCCTCGTGCATCTACAATTTCTGTTGCAGAAATGACGATTGCTCTTATCCTCGCTCTTGGTCGTAGAGTAGTTCAAGCAAGCATTAAAACAAAAAGAGGGGAATGGCCTAAAAAAGAATTTATGGGCTTAGAGCTTTTTGGCAAAAAATTAGGTTTTGTAGGCTGTGGTAGGATTGGATCTGAAGTAGCAGTGCGTGCTATCGCTTTCGGGATGAAACCTTTAATTTATGATCCTTATCTTCCACCAGAACTTTTCTTAAAATTTGGAGCTGAAGAAATAACTGATCTTAGTGAATTAGTCAAAAGAAGTGATTTTATTACTATCCATGCTTTACTTAATGAAGAAACGCGTGGAATGATTAGTCATCGTGAGTTTGAGCTCATGAAACCTACAGCTTATTTAGTAAACTGTGCTCGTGGAGGGATTGTTGATGAAGATGCTCTTTATGATGCGCTCAAAGAAGGAAAACTTGCTGGAGCAGCACTAGATGTTTTTACGGTCGAACCAGCAAAAGAGAGTAAATTATTCGAGCTAGAAAATGTTTATGTCTCTCCCCATGTTGCCGCGTCCACAAAAGAGGCTCAAGAACGAGCTGGGATAATAACAGCAGAACAGATTCGTCTGGTTTTAACTGGTGCAGAACCAGAATTTTGCGTAAATGCCCGAGATCTCAAGCAGAGCTAAGAAATGGAAGTTTTTTTTATGAAGGACGGTAAAAAGTCGGATATACGCAAGAAAAGCGTTGATTCAGACTCTGAAGAAGATGTGATGAAGCTCCTTCCCCCAGAAGTCCTAAGTGTAACACAGAAAGTGAGTACTGATGATATGGAGGAAAAATTTCCACATCTACATGCTGAAATTACAGGAAAAGAAATGAATATCGATATTGATGTAGTTGAAACTAATTTCACTCCATCTGAAAGTACTGAAGACGACGATAGTTTAATTGATCCATTTAGAGATTTTATTCCAAGCATATCAGATTATTTGTGTCGTGCACGAACTGAAGAGGAAGCCAAAGATATTATTAATTTTTCATTGAAACAGGGTCATCTAGCAAAGCAAGAAGCAGATAATTTATTAGAACAACTTGAGAAGGAAGGAGTCAGAGTATTCGGTCCCATAAGAACTGAAGGACATTATTTTAGAAAAGCAAGCGAAATTAGAAATCGCCAAGTTATTAAAAAGCGATATTCCACTCCTGACAATAAATAATACAATCAGATATTTATACTGCTGCAACAATTCTGATTATATCATCAGGTTTAATTTCATGTTTGTCAGAAAGCTTGCGATTGCTCCTCACATCTAATCCATATATAAAATTCTTATAGAGATCCTGATGAATTATACCTGCAAGATCTTTTACAGTTGTACCTTTATTTACCAGATAAGTATCGGGAAGTACTTTTCCATCTTGATCACTTAGTTTAGAAGCATCAGCTACAGGATAAACAGGTATTAATTCTAATATTTTAAACACAGCCTGATTTAAGGTTTCAAATACTCCAGTTGTCTTAAATTTCTCAAGAATTTCAGTTCTTATTTTGTTCAATATCTCCATTTCTTTTTCCGAAAGTTTACCAACTAGTGAAAGAGAACCACTAGCAGATACATACTCAACTTTTTTCTGTTCAGTAAATTTTCTCAGCACATTATCGGTAAGCGCAGATGTCGGAACAATCATTTCTCCGTATTTTTCCTTTAATTTGTTAAAATACTCTTTTGAGGTGGGACGGTCAATTTTATTTGCTGCAATAATAATTGGTTTTCCTAATCGTCGGACTTCTTTACATAGCTCTAATATCTGCTCATCACTCCACTCATCTACCTTGGAAGCATCCAATGATAGTTTTGAGATGGATTTCTGAATGTCAGATTTACTTATCTTAATCCCAGTTAGCTTATTAGCAATGAAATCAATTATATTAGTACGTTCAGTCATTGCTTTACGAACAGCTTTCGTCCAATCTTTCTTCAGAATACCATTCATCCATTGGGCAATTTCATTCTCGAGGAACGCGATATCATGCTCTGGATCGTGACTCCCAGCTTTCACTTGTTCCCCTTCTTCATTTAATGAACCTGAAATATCTAGTACATGAATTAAAATATCTGCTTGAGCAAGATCAGATAAAAACTGGTTTCCCATTCCTTTACCTTCGTAAGCACCTGGAACGAGTCCTGCCACATCGATAATTTTAACTGGTATCTTCCTTACGTTATCAACACACTCTGAATTACGAGGTTCACAGGTAACGTCCAATTCCTGACACACACATGGAGTCGTGACAAATCCCACTCCTTGATTAGGCTGAATGGTAGTAAATGGATAATCAGCTGTTTTTGCAGTCGTATTACATAATGCGTTTAGAAACGTAGTTTTTCCTGAAGAAGGCTTGCCTACTATACCTATAAGTACACCCAATTTGACTCAATCTCCAATCCTTTTTGAAGAAATAATTTCAGTACCCATACCTGAAACTTTTAATCACTAGTATAAAATAGTACTAATCGATGAGACAAATCATTTTTCCACCCGAGATTCAAGCCTACGAATCACGATTGTCATCTAAAACTCGAAAGTTACTCACTAAAGCAATCTCAGCCTGTCTAGAAGATAATCCTCAACTTAAACTTGAAAATTGGTATGAAGTGGTAAAAGAACTTCAATTTGAAAATCAACTAAATTCCCCCAATCTATGGGCAATGATTGCCAAATTGGCATGGATTTTAACCGATATAGAATTCTTCATATCTAATCAAACACTCTTAAAAAAATTTAAAGAAGCTTCATTGTTGACCTGTAATATTGGACTAGGATTAGCAGAATATTTCGATTTTGAGCAGGGGTTAACGCTTTTAGAAAAAGGATTTGAAGAATTAAAGACTGATATCGATAAAGAGGCTATAATGGATATTATAACTCCCTATTCGTTGGTTCTGAACAATTCAGATAACAATGAGAAATTGGTATCTTTGTTTGAAGAAGTACAAAAGCTATTGGAATTCGATTCTGGGTACTCAATAACCAAATTTCCGCAGTTAATACCCATTTATTTATTCGTGAATAAGAAGAAGAAAAAATTTGATGTTGAAGAACGAAACGAACTTATTTCATCAATCCTCAAAACAGGTAACAATTTAGATTGCGCTCTGACCTATACTCTCTTATCTCCTAGTGAAGATGAAGCCTCTCATCTTCACAACACAATGTCCTCTTTTAAGCATCTAAGCGAGATCGGTGCAAATAACAGGTTGATAATTGCATATACGAATTATGCAAATTATTTGGGAGCGAAAGCTGGTATAGGGGGGGCTAGGGAATATTTTACTAAGGCATTAAATATAGCAAATAGTTTAACTCCTGATCAAGAGCAACCAGGGCCACTTGCTGTATATCCGCTATCACAGATGGCCCAAATGCAGATCGAGTGTGGAGAACTTGATAATGCAGGTCAAACTTTTACAATATTGCAAGGTGTAGCCGAAGTTTTCAATAACAATATGTATCAAGCCCGAGCGGAATTCGGACTTGCCTATATCGCCTTTCTACTATTGGATAATGAATCTGCATTTAATCACGCTAAAAAAGGACTAGCGATTGCAAATAAATCACTTAGTTATAAACTGAAATGTCATTATGAGTTAAAATATGCGGAAATTTTGCTTGATTTAAACAAACAAGATGAGGCTGAGATTTTATTATCACAGCTCAAAGAAAGAAACTTCACTGATTGCGCTGTGCTCTATTTTCAATATATTAAAGGTAAATTCGAATTAAATCGTCATAATATTGGCTTAGCTAGAAGTATTCTAGAAAATGTTCTATCAAACTCTGACGTATGTAAAGAGATTCGATCATCAGTTTTATTTGCTCTAACAGAGGGGTATCTATATGAATACCGGATTTCAGAAGATATAAGTATACTTTCCACTGCCCAGAAGACCATTGAAACTGGACTTCAAAACATTACTGATACTCCCAGAGTAGCAAAAGGAAAATGGCTTAATTCTATCCTTCTTATGGCTCAAGGAAAGATGTATGAAGCAGAAGACCTTCTTCTAGAGCTTACATCAGATAAAAAAGCGAAAGTTCCAAGAATATTCAAATTGGCCGAAAACATGCTTGATGGAATTAGGCAACGTAGAGTAGAAACCGTTGATATATCACCAATATCGAATATAAAAGATGTAGTCCGTTATTTAAGAGATGCAAAAACGTTTATTGAACTTGATTCCAGATAATTCCACTTTCATCAATCACAGTAATTTTGTCTGTAATAAACCTCAGGATCAACTCTTAAAGTTTTTTTCCAGGCTTGGTACGAACCATCTCGGGTAGCTAATTCTTCCATTACAGGTGTTAATTCCCTTCCTCCTATTGATAAGATTGCTTGAATCACAGCCCATCGTGTCGGGAACACTTTATATTTTAAATCGCTAGATAAACTTTTCTTAAGAGATTTCACTCCTTCAGAAATAGAAGCATAATCTATACAGTGGTTTCCAAATTTAGTACCTTTTTTTGGCACCAGAGGAGTGATCGAAATGTTAAACTTCATATTTGAATTTTTTTGTTTCAGATTGGCCATTAAATCTCCAATGGCCTTCACTTCTGCTTCTACATTTGAGGTTAAACCAAGGATGAAATATGTTTTCAATTGAGATATACCAGATTGATTAGCTTGTGATGTGAAGGATACAATTTGTTCATTCGTAATTCGCTTGCCAACTGTGAATCGTGTCTCTGTTGATCCAGTTTCAGGTGCTATGGTCAGAGATTTTTGTCCTGATTGTGATATGAGATTAAGAATATCTTTTCCTGAATCTACTCGAATACTTGGTAGGGTGAAACGTAATTCTTTCTGCAAGAAGAATGATATGAGCTCTTCAATATTACTATAGTCAGCTGTACTTGAACCAATTAAAGAAAAATGATTTGATTGAGTTTCAATATTTCCTGATATGATTAACTGTTTTAAATTTGACAAACTTCTCTCTCTATGTGGCCTAAATATTTTCCCAATCAAGCAATAATGACAGCCATGGGGACATCCACGGGATACCTGAAGGAAATATCCATCTAAACCACCTTTTCTCTGAGGTTGGCTATATATTGGCCTCACTTGGGCGGTAGGATAATTGACCTCATTTAAGTTTTCTGTAACAATTGGTTTTACTGCCTCTCCATAACTATCAGAACTATAAAATCCAGGGAGAACAGCAACCGAATCGTAATTCTCGCTATTCTTACTTACTACTAATGCTTCAAGAAATTTGTTTGCTATCGATTCGAATTCTCCAATAAAAACAAAATCAAAAATATCTATGATGGGATTCGGATTTGCGGTTACTGCAGGGCCTCCAGCAATTAGTAGAGGATGAGATGTATTTCTATCCTTCGTATAAAGAGGGATTTTGGAAGTCTGAAGCATTTTAATAGCATTTATATAATCCAATTCAAATTGGAATGAAAAAGCCAGTACATTGAAGTGAGTCAGAGCAGATTGTGTCTCTAAAGATTGAGGTATAACATTTTTCTCTTTGGGTTTAAATATTCGTTCAGTGAATATGTTTTGATGTTGATTTAAGAGGTGATAAAGTAATTTCACAGATAAACCTGACATACCAACTGAATATGAGTTTGGGTAAACTAATCCGATTCGCCAATTTATCAAACGACTGGGTTTTTTGAATACGTTGATTTCTTTTACCCATTTACTCCTCATGATGCCTCTAACCGTATTTGTCTTCTTTTAGGATAACACGACCAGATCTGGGTTCATAATAGGAAAGACTGTTTGGTGGAATATTAGTAGAAATGAGGGTATGTGCTCCTATACGTGAATTTTCCCCAATAGATATTCCAGGCATAATCGAAACATTTATTCCTGTTTTAACATTATCTCCCATAATTGTACCTAATTTTCTTTTTCCACTAGTGACTCGATTTCCCTGAATCACCATAGAAATTGCTTGATTATCAAGCCTTAAGTTCGCCACCTTAGTACCCGCGCCAAAATTACAACCTCTCCCAATAATCGAATCACCAACATATGATAAATGACCTATAGTTGTACCATCGAGAAGTATGCTGTTTTTAATTTCAACTCCATTCCCTACCCGTACGTTTTTACCGATATAGGTACCTGCTCGTATAAAACTATTCGGTCCAACAACAGAGTTTTTGTCAATCATTACTGGCCCTTGAATAAGTGTTCCTGGGCGTAAGATAGCAGAATCCACAATTTCGACTGGCCCTTCTATTGTCACACCTGTTGATGGCGTGTTTTTAGTCTCAGGGGAAATTTGGTTTAGTGCAATTTCATTAGCTGAAAGTAAATCCCAAGGGTAGCCAGTATCTATCCAATAATCAGTTATTTCATAGTAGTCAATGAGAGAACCTCCTTGTACTAATTCATTAATTCCATCAGTGAGTTCGATTTCTCCTCTGTCGGATTTCTCAATTTTCCCTAGGATTGACAAAATATCCTTTGGGAGAAGCATTATTCCTGCATTAATAAGATGACTAGGTGGATCGGGTTGTTTTTCCCAAATCTTCACTAATTTACTACCTGTAGTTTCTAGACATCCATATATTTCCGGTGAATCTACCTCAAATGTAGCTATAACACCATTCACTTTTTTTGTTTTCAAGGGATAATTAATGATGTTTTGTATTGTAACACGGCTTACAAATATATCGCCATACATCATTAGAAACTGGTTTGAATTAATAAGGTGCTGACATTGTTGGATAGCATGACCAGTCCCCTTTTGCTCCTTTTGTGTTACCCAGACAATTTCAAAGGGGTAGGCCTCTTCCTCAATTCTTTCGACGATCTGCTTTTTCTCGTGTCCAATAACTATCATGACTCGGGAAATCTTCTCACTAAATGAGTCTAAGATAGTGCAAAGTAATGGTTTCCCTGCGATTGGGAACAATGGTTTGGGTAAGAATTTTGTTAGAGGTAAAAGGCGCGTACCTTTTCCAGCTGTTAAAACTATAGCGTCCATAATAACAACCTAAGATTGAAGCAGTTAAAGAATTCTAGTCTAACTTCCCAACGATTTACAATCTAATTCAGTGATTTATAATAAATCATCCTCCCAATTTACTGTACCATAAATAAGATTATCTAAGATTGTATCTTATATATCTATTACCCATCAAAATTGTTCTTTACCTGTTCTCATGAATCTCAATATTTCACAATCGAAGTTGGAGGGATTCTTACTTTTAGATTATATATTTCGCGAAATGATGTGCCATATCTCCAATAGAAATATATCAGGATATAGAAAATTATAATCTATAAGAATATATTTTGAATTAACGCCCCTATGAAGAATGATTTAATTTATTCAGAAGAATTCGTTTTCAGTTTTCGAAAAGCTTATTACTCATAAGTGAATATCCTTTCTTGTATTATTACGGTGTTTCTAGTACTGACAACGAATACTCAACGGAATTGATACATCCGTTAATTCTTCCACAAGGAACTGAAATCACTTTATAGGAGACAGAAAAAGTTTGAACAACACCGAATA
>JAEOTQ010000047.1 GCA_016839785.1 Candidatus Hodarchaeota archaeon
CTATTATGACAACGGTATCACAGACACTTGAACTTGGGGAGAGATATGAAGATGGTTATTTCTCTGGTGGCATAGACTCCCAATTCGCATGTAAAGCAGCTACTGATCTTTTCATCGATGCAGTAGCACTCGTCAACTTCCCAGTCTTCGAAGGTGAGTACGTGATGGTTATAGGCTCCGATAATAGTCAGGCAGCACCTGGTGATGCTCTCGATTATACTGTCGGAGCAGGAGCAGCCTCATTCATTTTTGGTCGAAGAGATGTTATTGCTACATTAGATCATTACAATTCTTATACAAGCGATACACCAGATTTTTATCGTAGAGAAGGTGAAAAATATCCACGTCATGGAGGAAGATTCACTGGACAACCAGCATATTTTAAACATATCATCACAAGCATGAATCGTATCCTTGAGAAGAGTGATATTTTACCAAAGGAGTTAAACTACATTGTTTGTCATAGCCCCAACGCGGTTTTCCCCTTTAGAGCCGCTATTCAAGCTGGCTTTTCAAAAGAACAGATTGAGCCAGGTTTAGTCGTTAAAAAGATTGGTAATCTTTACTCAGGTTCCTGTCCTGTAGGATTAGCGGCCATTCTTGATATTGCGGATCCTGGTGACAAGATATTGATGACAGCTTATGGATCAGGAGCCGGTAGTGACTCATATATCTTCACTGTTACGGATAAGATCGAGGAGAAGAGAGAGCGTTTAGTTAAAGTTCAAGATCAAATAAACAGTCCTCATCGGGAATACGTGGATTATAGTTTCTATAGGAAGATGAAGGATTGTACTTAGATTCTCTCTAACAACCCGCACTTGGAATCATAAACTTCTTTGTACACTCTGTTTTTTCATTCAGTACCAACTTTATTTTTGTTATATATTCCCTTAATTTTATTTATTAATTCGAATTCTCTCGGAACAAGTATGTTTACAAGTATACTAACAGTTAATGAAATTAATGTAATAATTGTATATGTGGCTCCCATTCCAAATTTCTCCATACGGAAACCAAGAAGCGGACCATATACAAGTAATATTGAGATAACAAATGAGCCTAATAGTTTCTCAAGAATCCATCGAGCAATCTGATCCCTTTTCATGAAAATTCACAACTATATTATCATAGATAATTAAAAACAAAATCCTTTACGGTTAAAATATAACATAACTCTACCTTTGAAATGTCCCAATATTGCTATGATATTGAAAAAATAGATTAGTAGTGCATAATATTTTAATTTGCATATTTATTAAAAGTGTTAACAATTGTAAACCTCAGAGTGTTTGATATGGGACGTTCTTCTGGAAACTCGAAAGATGTATTGCTAGCAACCCGGGTTACACCTAAAATCAGCGAAAATGTTAGACAATTATCTTATCGAGAGGGATTAAATGTTTCTGAGTGGATCAGAAATCTCATTGTATTAGAGCTTAAACAAAATAATGCGTTACCCAATAGATTAAATGAGCCTAGAATAAAATAAGCACTCACGTTTCAATATCTTCTAGCAATAATTATCATAATTAAACCTAGTATTATGAGAAACAAAGGAAGAAATAGAAACATAAACCTATCTGATGTTTGAATTCCTTCAAGTACTCCAGTAGTTAATTCTAAAAATAAAAGAAGGAATCCAAGAATTATAATGGCTGTATATCGCCATTTCACCATCCTCCCCTCAGAAATTTCATTGATATTAACCAAATAAAAAGTTTCAGGCTCGCGTGCGCGAGAATTCAATAGAAAATTTGAAGCGTATGAAACCTAAACAGATATCGAACAAGTTATGTCTTTTCCTAGAATGATAGAAGCCAGACAAAAATTCAATAAATCTTTCCTGCATAATTTTAAAAAAGAGATTCGAAATGAGCTTGAAAAAAAATGCATTGGTGACAAAATAAAGAAAGGGCAAAGAATCGCAATTACAGCAGGTAGCAGAGGTATCGCTAACATTCCTGAGATTCTGGCTACTGTAATAGAAGAAGTATCGAAAGAAGGAGCAGAACCTTTTCTCGTACCTTCGATGGGAAGCCATGGAGGAGCTACCCCTGAAGGACAAATTCAAGTTCTTGAGAGCCTTGGAATTACGGAGGAAGTTGTTGGAGCTCCTATTTTATCCTCCATGGAGGTAGATCTGGTAGGTGCATTATCTAGTGGTGTACGAGTCTATATTGACCGTAACGCAATGCAGTCAGATGGGATAATTGTAGTTGGGAGGATCAAGCCTCATACAGATTTCAAGGGAGAGATAGAGAGTGGTCTCCTGAAAATGCTTTCCATAGGCCTAGGAAAACAGAAAGGGGCAGAGATGATCCATTGGCACAAATATGATGGTTATCATGAGATAATGCCCGAAGCGGCTCAACTTATTATCGAGAAAACCAACGTTATTATGGGTTTAGCCTTAATTGAGAACGCATATCATGAGACGGTTTTAGTTAAGGCCTTAGATCCCTCTGAGTTCAAAGAAGAAGAAAAAAAACTTCTTAAGACTGCTAAAGCACTCTTGCCTAGAATCCCTTTCAAAGAGTTAGATGTTCTTATTGTCGAAGAGATTGGAAAGAATATCAGCGGCGTAGGGATGGATACCAATGTAATAGGACGTTTTTGGATGCCAAAAGAAAATGATCCAAGTGCTCCTGATATAGGGAAAATAGTAGTACTAGATCTTTCACAAGAAACACATGGAAACGCCATTGGCATCGGGCTAGCTGATCTTACTACAGTAAGAGTAGTCTCCAAAATAGATTACAATAAAACCTATGTAAACTGTCTTACCCAAGGCTCATGTGAGACAGGAAAAATCCCGCCTTCAATGCCAAATGACCGAGATGCAATTGCTACAGCTATTAGAATAAGCGGCCCAATTGAACCAACTCAAGCCAGAATCGTAAGGATAAAGAATACTCAGGAACTTGAAAAAATTTGGATATCTGAGACTCTCGCCGAACAGATTGGAGAATCAAACTCGCTCACCAACAACATTGAGTTAATCGGTGATCTCCATGAAATGCAGTTTGATGTATTAGGTACACTTGCGAGATAACGTTGGAATTCCTAGTATTAGCACTGAAGCATATATGCGCGCCACAGAAACGTGTGATTATTAAATATAAAAGACTAAATATCCATATAAAAGGTGGCTGACTTGGACTCTCTGACTGTTATTGGATTGATCATAGTTTATGGAGCTGGGATACTTATAGCTTATAGAAAAGGAACTCAAGATACAAAGTCCAGATATTCGAAGTTAATCAATAGACTTCATAAACAATATAACATCGAATTGAATACTGAAAACGGACTATTAATTGAATTATTTGATCTTGAAAAAGACCAATAAACATATTCTAACCAACAGAACCGCGTCTATTATAATACGCACGGGAATTTCATTCACATGTTAGAGATAGGAGAGGGCACAGATTTTCTTTTGATAAACAGTACTAATGCAGAAGCCATTGCAACCAACATCATAATAGTTCCCAATGGGTTCTCTGGGAGATGTAATATTGGTGGTTCTTCGGATGACTCAGAACTGGATCGCCCAATAACAATAGATTTTTTTCTTTTTGGAGGCTTCGCAGGAGCAATTGGTTCTGGCTCTATAACCGTTTCCAGTTCTGGAGCCGTTTCTGGCTCTGATATTGTAACATCCTCAGGTTCTGGTTCCGGAACAGTATCTTGAGCAATACCTGGATTTGTAAAAGAGTCTAGTCCTTGATTAGCAATATTCCGGCAAGGATACTTATTACAAATAATGATAAAATAGTAACTCTTCTACCATTCATTTTGATTACCTATAAAAAATATATATAATATATATTATAAATATATCGAATAACAATTTAATAAATAAGTTTACATAAAATGCATTAATAATTACTCTCATTTAATGAGAGTAACATAATAAAATTAGAGATATAGATCATTTGACGACTCAAATTAATAAATAATATATCCGACATACTCATAAAATTCATTATTAATCAATAATAGGAATGTCGATCGATTTACATAGTAATTTTTAAATAATAATTCCCATATAATTTGAAATACTTTGATTGATTATCTTTTATCTTTAGTGGTTATTCTAATTATTTTGTTGGTCATAAATAATACTAGAAATCTTAATGATGATAAAAAACAAAGTGAAAAAGTTAGTTCAATTAAATTAATGGATATAGAGGAAAATGATTTCATATTAAGAAATGAAATTGAAAGCCTAACTAAATTTAGTGAGCATAAATATTCAATAAAAAAGGGTTCTAAGAAGTAGACCATTATTATTCTTTAAATTTTATTCGCGCGCGCGTATTAATGAGAAAAATACTAAGATTAATATAATTTTAATAAAATAGATAATAATGTTACCTTCTTAGACACTAATATTTGCCTAGTGTTTGTATCATTTCTAATTTCTGATTCATATCTAGTTTCTATTTTATATTCAACTTTTGTTATCTTTTTTGTTTCATTCATATACTTTATCTCTGTTTTATAACTGATCACTTCTTCCCCCCATAACTTATTAATAGATACTTTTTCTATAGTAATATCATATGTTTCTACATTCTCAATAATAAAATAATAAGTATCATTGTAGTGAATAGTATATTGTAGTGTTCCATCTCCTTTGAAAAGTTGAGTAGATTCTAATTGTGCGTTATCTCCATCCTGATACAAATCAAAATTTTTACTATCATAAATTGATAATCTAAATAAATCAGCAGTATGACCTATTTTCACATAAAATTTAATATTTTCATTTGTTAACAAATTAAAAGAATAATAATCATAATCATTGGGAGAAAGAGAGATTCTTTTCGAATAATCAATTAAGGTCTTAGTAATAGTCTCATTTTTATTAAATGGAACCATTACTTCAGAAGGTTTTAGTTCCCAGTAAGTAACTTCAATTTCATATGGAACTGAGACGTTATATGCAACCTGGATTTCAGTCGGAACAGTAATTTCCTCAGATTTGATAACTGATACTGGGAAAACGGGAGCACCTATGATAAAAATGCCACATAAAATGATAAATGCCACCAATAATACTTGCTTTCTATTTAAAACAAAGTCGTACACAATTATGTTTTTCTATAACTCTTATATGAAATATCTCATGTTGAAAATAAGTACTATTCATACGTCTCCAGAGAAAATAGTGTAGGCAACCTTCTTTTCCAGTTGGTAATATTTTTAAGGTTAGAATCATTGAAGATTTCTCTAACTACTTTAAGTAAGATTATTTGATCGGGGAAGAACAATAGTTGACTGAAAAGCGGGATTACTATGAAGTGCTTGGTGTTGAGAAAAACGCCGATAAAGACACAATAAAGAAAGCTTTCAGGAAACTCGCTTTTCAATACCATCCAGATCGAAACAAGGAATCCGATGCTGAAGAAAAATTTAAGGAAGTATCAGAAGCTTACGCAGTTCTTAATGATGAACAAAAGCGTAAACAATACGACAGATTTGGTCATTCTGGGATCAGTGGCCGATATAGCCAAGAAGATATTTTCAGAGGAGCCAACTTTCAAGACATTTTCAAAGAATTCGGTTTTGGCTTCGAGAATATCTTTGAAAGCATTTTTGGTGGAGGAATAGGTGGATTCGGTTTTAGAACCAGAGGTCGATCTGGTCCAAGACGGGGAAGGGATTTAGAAACAAGAGTAGAAATTTCATTAGAACAAGCCGCTTTTGGATCAGAAGTGGAATTAAGCATTAATAGACTTGATGTATGTAGCAGATGTACTGGTAGTGGAGCTGAGCAAAACACTCATGTTATTACCTGCAATAGATGCAATGGCGCTGGTCAGATAAGGCAACAAACTCAGTCCTTGTTTGGACAAATGATTAGTGTATCTACATGTCCTGAATGTAATGGAAGAGGAGAAGTTCCTGAGATCCAATGTAAGACTTGTAAAGGTTTGGGAATAGAGCAGAAAAGAAGAAAATTGAAAGTTACAATTCCTGAAGGAATCGAGGATGGGGTCTACTTAA
>JAEOTQ010000006.1 GCA_016839785.1 Candidatus Hodarchaeota archaeon
TAGTCGTCGTTGTCGTGTCGATTTTGTTTATACAGCTAATGATTTCTGTGAATTCATCCGTACTTCATGGCATCGTGCGCTTTTTAAAGGACTGGTGGTGTTTTCGAAGGGGTGATACGAAGTACTGCAACGTTAAACGACATCAAAAGGATTAGTGATTATTTTACTCCCCAGGTCTCAACTAATTGTCTAGCTTCTTCAGTATATTTGAGATATGGACTGTGAAACCATCCAGTGTTGTTAGCACTAGTTGAAAAAATAATATCATTAAGAACGCCATTTATTTCAGCTTCCTCACCTGAACTTAATGCAATACCTGTAATAATGATATCCTCTAATTTTTCCCATAAATCATGTCTTAACTGAAGTTTATTTATTAATTGAATTAGTTTACTAATAGCTGGATAGGATTCTCCTCTATAAACATATGCAAATCGTAAATTACCTTGCATCTGCATAGCCAACCGCAGATCTCCCATTACCACATGATCAGCTGGGGCCGAAAAAACTTCTTGACTGAACATTTCAAAAGCTACCAAGATTTGTCCAATCAAACTAACTTTTTTAGAGTAATTTTGGTCAAATATTCTAGTGAAAAGAGTTAATCCCCCATCAGTAACTATAACGAACATAACAGGATCTTCGGGTAATGGTTGCATCGTGGTACTCTGTACCCAAGCTTGAGGTAATTTCTTTGCTTCATCGAAATATTCTTCCAAGTTAACCTGCGTTATACGCTCTTGAATGGAATTTCCTTTACGACTTCCCCATTCAAACAATTTCAGTGTTTTCTTTTCTTTCATCACTTTTTCTATCAAATTTCCTAACTTTTTCTCTTCTGCAATTATTTGTGCTTTATTAAGAAGTATTTGAGCATGTTTTAAGTCATTCTTGACTATATTTAATCTTGATTCAATAATAAGTGAAGAAACAAGTAGTGGTAGTAGATTGAAATATTCTGCTTGTAGTCGACATATTCCAATCCATGTTGAAATTTCATGAAATATTTCTTCTTGTTTGCTAGAAACTTTTAATTCCAGCATCAACAACTCGCAAAGGTTTAGCATCACCATAATGAATATAGGATTAGTAGAGAGTAACCTTTCTGTGTGTTTTTCTAGAATTTCACGTAATTTGTGTTGAGCGAGGAATTTGTCAATTGTCCTATTGCTCATCATAAGAACAATAGCTTCGCAAAAGTGATATCTTAAGGTAATCGTCTTAGATTCATGACTCTGTTGTATTTTTTGCAATTGTCTAAGATAATGAGCTGCGTTCGCCGCATCATTCAGTTCTTGAGTAAGTAAAATCAGATGATAGAGATAATACGAATCAAAAAGGGGGAAGACTCCTCCAAATTGATTACGCTGCACCCATCCTTTTTCTAAAAAACTTCTAGCTAGATCTAGTTTTCCCATCTGTTTCCAAATGATTCCTATCACCAAATAGCATCGATTTATGCCATCTCTCCAATCAGATATCAAGAATAAGTTGAAGCTTTGGTTAATATTATCCATAGCTAGATCTAGTTCTCCTTTCAATGAATTTATTTTAGCAATTTCCTTTAAATTATAAGCAATTGCTATTTTATAATCTATTTCACGATTTAAATTTATACTACTTTTGAAATATTCAAGAGCAAGATCTAACTTCCCTAAATCAGCATAAATGGTTCCTAGAGTGCTTAAAAGACGTCCTGTTTCTGGTTTATTCTCTTCTATATTCTTTAAGAGTTCTAGACTCTTTTTATAAAAGTGTAAAGCACGGACAAGATCACCTTTAACATGAAGATGCCATCCAACATCTTGATAAATTGGTGAAAAAGATGCGAATATATTAAACAATTCATTGTATTTCTGGTAACTATCTAAAGCGAGTAGAAATTCCTTCTTTTGGTCAGATGGTACTCTTAGCAAATTTTGACTTAATTTCTGTTGAAATTGATTTGTGATTTTCCATACTTCAGGACAGATATTCCGTGTATAATCAGGTAAAAAGGCTTGTTGATCTTCTGGTACTGATATAAGGGCGAGTACCTCATCATAACTCATTATCTGTCTCAATGAATATGTAAAGATTGTTTTAGTTCCTAAACTCTCCATAAAAGCCATTGCTCTTTTAAAATTGTCAATTGCAGTCACTGGCTTTTTATATAATAACAAATAAAGCATCCCAAGGGCTGTATATGATTCTATGATTCCTTGTTGGTCAATAATTTCCTTTCTGATTGTCAAACTCTCATTAAGAAAATTTTGTGCAACATTTCTTTCAATTTTCATAAAAAATAAGAAACCCTTAAGATATTTGAGGTCTGCTTCACTTTCCTTTAGATCTAATGTTGACTCGTTTAATAAAGAAAGTAAGAGTGCTTCTCCTCTTAGAATAGTTTCTTCTAATATCGTCAATTTTTGTTGAGCAAGAAATCCGTAACCACGACAAATTTCTGCTTGTACTTGCTGTAGCTTCTCACTTAGATTTGTACTCATTTTTAATGCTTGCTCAGCAATTATAAGAGATTTTTCTACCTCTCCCTTCTGCTCAAAAATTCTACTTTTAAGAATTAAACCATTTAGTCTATCACTTGGGCTTAAATCATCAATCGCTTCTAAGGCTTGATAGTAATTCCCTCTTTGGATCAATTCCTTAATTTCAGAGATTTCCAATTTTATACTGTCTCCCTTATCTGTTAAATTCTTTGTTTTCTTTTGTCATCAAGAGAAGTAATTTCAATTTAGTTACTCAAAACTACTTCATTTATAACTTTTTCAAGCCAATACTAGTTAATTCATTTCTAATATGTATGGATAAAATTCTCTAATTGTGATCAATACCCTAATTTATGACATTCGTTTGGTATATTCCTTTGAAAATCCTTTCATTCCAACGTAAAACAACATCTGTTACATTGAAAGAAAAGATTCTCAGTATAATTGAATCTAAAAAGAGCTCCCACCTTGTGCTCAATCTAAAGACAAATGAAACATTTAAATAACTTAACAAATATAACAAACATAGAAAAAAGGTAACCCCATATTATAAAAGGATATAAACTATTAGGAAACCATCAAATAACGATAAACTCTCTAGATAACTTAAAATGATATTCCTGCTAGTTACATCTCAAGAAAAACAGCTAAAATTATGTAATAAAACCGGAAAAAATTTGGATTAAAAAAAGATATGGAGTTGACTCATAATGAGTCCAGTCTGCAAAAAATGTAGGAATTATGTAATGCGTTTACCATGTCCTCATTGTGGGGCTGAAGAAGCACTCACAGATCGTGAAGCTGATGAAATTAAACCTATTATTCCTTTAGATCTTCAGGAATCTTTTAAAGCACCCCCACCACCAACAAGTGATTCAGAAGATTCTTTTATTCCCCCTCATAAACCATCGGAACCCCAACCGAAACCTCCTCCAACAAGACCATCCGATACACCCCCACCTATTTCTACTAAAGAACCAATACCTTTCAAACCTCCCCCTCTAGAGGGATTGCCACAAACTACCCCCCCTAATGTGGAACAGGAATTAATACAAAAACCTCCACCAACTCCCCCCAAGCTATCCGTTACGATCTCAAAAGACGATTCTGGAATAACGGTTCCTATTGATGATATCAATGAACAATTCAAGCAAATAGAGTCTCACTTCAAAGAGATGAACTCTCATCAAAAGAAATCTGAATCTCAAGCAAAGAAATTTGAATCGAACTTCAAAGAAATCGATAAAAAACTTAAAAAAATCGAAAAAAGCTTGAAGATTCTCCTAGAATCTAATAAAAAACTTGAATCAATTCATAAAGACACCTCTAAAGATCTTAAGAAAGTTAAGCTATAAAATTACTCCCGTAGATTGGAAGATGCCTGTAACATAAGAATTTGCTATAGAATTTGTTTTAACGATTCTGTATTATATACAGTGAAATATGCCCCGTACAGAACCCTTAAGTTTTTTCTTATTATGGAATATGTCGTCCAAAATTGTCCCTCGATATTTCGAAGCGAGACATACGTCTGGATATGTAACCCATGAATATTTCCATAAGACATACCGATATAGCAAAAGAAAGGAACCGTGGAACAGAATCAATGGATTCAAGTCTATAAGACCACCATTCTAGCTTTTCATATTTTGCTCTTGAATTATTTTTGGATTCCTCCCAGTCTTCCCAGACAACACTAAGACGTGGATTATCATCAAGATCAACAACTTCTACCTTTGTTGGAATGTAATACATTAAGGTGGAACGTAAGGAGGCACGTTTCGGTCGTTCCAGTAATTCTTTATTGAAACGAGTAATGAGCGTTTCTGAGGTCGTTTCTATCTCCCCAGATTTTTTCACACGTGCTATGAACTCATTAGAGGATCCGAAAATAACCAAATCGGAAAGCCAAGTAGAGGGATGTCGATATTGAGAGGGAAAAGGATCTTTTCCACGAATCTCTCCTAATTGTAACCCGGTTTGGTCTTGAATCTTAAGAACTACTGAGGAAGATTTCCTTACACTTATTACCCTCATGAAATCTCGGTTATGATCTTCACTAATCCTATATTCTCGAGTTGTTTTTGGTTTTCTGAGTATTTGAAATACATTATCAGGTTTAAATTCTGGTTGAGAATAATCTCTCTCACATGTTTCAGAACAAAAAATCAAAGATTCGGAATCTGATCCGATGGTCTTATTACATGTCCAACACTTCTGATCTGAAAAAATTGGATCCTCTTCATCAGAGTCAATATTGGTTCTCTCATGCATGTTCGGTCTCATAATGAAGTGATTTTCGGAACTTCTGAGTACTTATAGTTTTACATCATAATAAGTATATGAGAAAACTCTCCCTCCTGCTCTTAGCTATTTTTCTGGATTCTTATCCATCAAAGGAGAAATATTCACCCAACCCCATAATGTGACCTATTGGTTCATGCATTCAGTAACAATGTTTTATACCGAAATAGGAAGTCATATCATTAAATTAACGGTAGAAACAGACACAGGAAACACCTATTCACTCACTTCCTCATTCAAAATTGTTACTGCAATCGAAGGAAATATCGTGTATTATCATGAGACCACAGGCTTCCTAGAACAGGAAACACCGATTGAGATAAGACACGTATTTCATAATAACCGAACAGTTCCCCTAGAAGGCATGGTATATGCGTACTATAAGACTGGTAATTCGAGTTCATGGGGAGGAGGTAATTATCATGTAATTGTAGGGGCAGGAGGATTAAGAACTGCTGGGAGTGGTAAATTTGGATACCCAGATGGCTTTCCGTACGGAACACAAGTAGAGTTTTTCAGTAATATTACGTTTGAAAGAGAAACTTGGTGTTGGCGACAAATACTGACAATTGAGGATGGAGGAGAGGGAGGATTTTCTTCTCCTGTATTGGTGGAATATCAGTATGTGCATGAAGATGAGAGTAACATCACTCAGGAGTACACTACACAAGGGAGACGGGAATTAAAAACGGGGTTTGGATTAGAAATGGTTTATTTATTCGGAATTGGAAGTGTAGTGATAACCCTAATTGAAAGAAAAAGGAAAACATAAAAGGAGAAAAGGGAGGGGAGGAGTTACTTCTTAGATTAAGAAACTCACAGATCCCAACGTGGAACAGTGGAGAAAACTGGTTCCATTTTCTTAAGAGATGTAATGGATCCTCCTTTTCCTGTCATTCCATTAGGGATATGCATGATAAAAGCAGGAAGCAAACCAAATAAGCGGTTTGCTTGTTTTTTCTGCTTCTTTAGAAGATTGATATATTTTCATCTAAGAAAATATCTTCGTTTTTAAGGAGATGTAATTCTTTCCCTGATTGAAATATGAAAATGAGTATGGAGAAGTTTTTTTTGGGGAACCAGATGCTTGGATTATTCTCCGATAATCAGTCCATCTTTCATCCGAACAATACGATCTGCAAAAGAAGACATCTCTTGATCATGAGTTACAACAACAAAAGCAATTCCTTTTTCATCACAAAGCTTCCGGAAATAAGATAAAACTTGTCTCCCAGTTTCACTA
>JAEOTQ010000244.1 GCA_016839785.1 Candidatus Hodarchaeota archaeon
AAACGCGGTTTTCCAACATTGTATACTGAGATGATCTGATGTAATGGAAAAAATTCAGGTTCTCTCTTCCAATACCATCTAACCTTTAAGACTGGATTGGATTTCCCTTCCCGAATGATTGTTGCTCGATCTTGTCCCTTCTTTCTAGGGGAGAGGGTGAGATTATACTTTCGTAAATTAATAATTATGTGGGGATTGGCACAAACGGCTGTTCTTAAAGGGTTGACTTTCTTTTGGCTATCAATGAATAATAATTTTTTTAGATCAATTACATCGCTAGGTTGATTTTTTCGACCTACAGTTAATTCATTCGCCTCGGAATCAGACTTCAGCTTATCTGAAGCGTGTATAAATAAATAATGAGAAGGATCCTGAGCAAAATTTTCGAGAGGCCCATGGTTTTCGGGAGTATATATCTGCTGAGGAGGGAGCTGAAGTTCAATACTCTTTGTCCGCCGTACTTTGATTCCTTCCACAGCTCTATTGAATAGAATAGCTATATCATGCTTTATATCATGATTCGCTGTCATTTGATATTCAATAAGTTGAATCTTTCGTTCTTCCTGGCCGAGGCTCCTATAGCTGGTTTCGCAGAGGCAAATATACTCCTCATGAGGTTTACGAAGAATGGGTAGAGGGTGAGAACAATGAACGCAGCGAATTGGTTCACCAAAAGGTAGTTCTAGCAAGTTGGGCTCTCTTGGTCGCCAAATTGGGCATCCAACCATATTACTGGAAATGAATCTTAATCGTGCTTTACATGCTGGCGGCACCTTAGTTCTTTTAGCATAAATAAGTGAGTTGTAAAAACGACAATCTCTTTTCCTTTGAGGATCAAAATACCAACATTCTTGACATGTCCAGTTGAGATACTCAAATTTCAATGCAGGCTTTGGAACACTTTTGGAAACTGGCCTGATTAATACTAGAGCAAGCACATCTCTCCGAGGGGTTACCCTGACTTTTCTGAGCACAACATTTTGACGCAATGATTGGATACTTGACAGGATTTTGCCTTGAAGAGGAGGATATTGTTGTTCAATTCGAGTGAAATAAGTACTCGTCCTTCGATCTATCAGAGAAGATGAGAAAATGCGGTAGATCGCACGTATATAGCTCGATTCTGAGATTCCCTTTTCAGGATTATTTGATTTTTTCGCACGCTCTCTAACTAGAAAGTAGGGATCTTTAAACATCCATCTCTCCCGATGATCGAGAAGGTTTTTCCAGCGCTGGACATCCTTAAATGCTTTGACAAAAGCTGCTCCAAAATGGATTTTGCGCTGTCGAAGCGGTCTAGGCTTCCGATATTTGATATCTGCTACTCGAATCTTCACCCGATCAAAAAATTTCTTAATTTTTGGATGTTCCTTTCGGTATTTTATTTCTTGGCCAATTTGAACAGTCAGAGCGTCAATAACAGTATCACGGAGAGTTGATGTCAGGCTTGTGATTTCACACGCAGATCTGAGGGCATCTTGAAACTCAGAAAGCCAACGTACTCCAAATCCTTGTTTCTTAGTAGCTTGAAAGAACCATTCACTTGAGATTTGAAAAAATTGAGCAAATATTTCTTCAGACATTTTCTTCTTAGTTAACGACCGTGTGAATAGAGAAGGGAGATTCTTCTGTAAATAGCCAAGGAATGGGTTTATTTCTAATTCATATTTTAGAAAAAATCGTCCTAGGCGTGTTGTATGGAAATGCTGGTGTTCTAAAAGGCATGCGAATCGTAAGTCTCTCACTAGTTCAGTTATGGCCTCTTTTTCTTCTTCCTCATCCAATATCACTTGTAACCATGAAGAACCAATCTCGTGATAGAACGAATGTTTCCAAGTTCGGTGTATTGCCGCGAGTAACATTGTGATGATGCGTAATTCCCGCTGTCGCAAGCTCGATTCTTCTATCATCGCTAACCGAGAAGGCACTGGAGGACGAGTCAGGAGCCATTCAGCTACCTCCCCTGTGAGTAGAATGGGATGGAAAAATGTGACCTCAGTATTTACAAGTGCTCCCTCGAAAACTGCAGTATACTCAAATATATTTCTCAAGAAGGGAGCCGAGAGCCAGGGAGTCAGTTCATCACCAAAATCTAATATAACATGCTCATATTGGTTTAATTCATTTTCTTGTCTTAACTGATGAACATCCTCTACAGGCCAAAATTTAGGTGTCAGACGTTGTGGATAGTCATCAAAATTTGCCTCACTCCAGAAATCCTTCCATGAGACATCATCAAAACTATTCGTCACCACTAGTAGCCTTCTCCCCCTAAGTAGTACTTTGTCAATTAATATAACAAGGAGGAGACGTCTAAGATTATCCCAAGATTTTGTGTTTAATATACTAGAACGATTCAGCTGGATATAATACTCCTTGAATTCACGCGATGCTTGAGTAAATAGGACATCCATCCCAGCAATCCCTTTTGATTCAGCTAGTATTCGCTCATTAAATTCTCGAGGGAGATATGAGTCGCCCTCTCTTTCCAAAAGAGGTTCACCAATAGTCATAAGGTTCCATGATTGTGCTGTCCCTTGAGCTTTCAATTTGCTATTAATGGTTACAGTTTTCCCTGAACGAAGAGCAAACCAGTGATAGAATGGGAGGCTTCGCAGATTTTGTGTGAGACAAAGATATCCCCATAAATGTGAAAAATAGGGAAGGAGAGACGAATAAAATCTCAGAAGAGCGGAGGTACGATAACATAATCTATCTAAATTAACCAACACAACACAAGTGGGTTTACTCTTCAGGCTGGTTTTACTGAAGAATGAAAACGCTTGATCATAAGTGAGTCCAACCTGTTGGATTAGACGGTCATCTGTTTCAAAGAACTCAAAAATCCCTTCCGAGGAGGGAGGAGGCGACTCGCCTTCATAGATGTCTGAATAAACGAGAGGTTTCAAGTATTCTTTCTTTCGGACTTCTTTTCCTTTGGCCAGACTGCGTTTAAATATAACTTTTTCAAATCTTTTGTCTTCTTGAGAATAAATGAAGATAAATCGGTCATAATAATAACTGTATTGGTCAATAAGTGCCTTTAATTCCTTATATCGTTTTTCTTCATCAATTTCATAAATGATTTCAAAAAAATTTGAAGAATCAAACGGGGGATCAATTGAAAGAGAGCTTGGAATGGTTAATGCCAATTAGTCAGAATCTCCCAATAGCGGTTGTAATAGATCTTATTTGGGTGGTTAATCACTCTTAATCGAAATTTGAGTGGATAGCTACTTTTTGATGGAATATGTTCAAGTAACATGGTATTTTCCGTGTTAGTCGTTATTTGTGATTTAAAGAGCATAGTGACACCTATTCAAACCCAATTTATTCTATGTGTGAGCAATTTAAGGAATAACCAATAATACTTGAGCTCGCTCGCTTCAAAGTATTTAAATCATTATTATTCTTGTATTATTTGAAATCCATTTTAATATTAGGTTATCATTATGAATTCAATTTCGTCAATAAAAAGTTTCCCTATTAATTCACGGGTAACAACACAGGAAATGCACTTAAAACACATTTTGACACGTGAGGCAATTCCTTTTACTTTTCAAAAACAATTTCGATTTCCTGATCGATGGTATGTTGTAGACTTCTTTATTGCAGATCAGCTTGTTTTAGAATGCAGTCAGACACGAGCATTTAAGTACGAAGTGGCATTACGTCATAAAGCCATTTATCTAGAAGCTAAGTGTAGTCACCTCAAACGTTTCTATGATTATCCCATTTGGATTCTCTTTGAATCCTATCGGCCCATCGGAGAGTTGTTATATCAGACACTCGAGCGGCTAATGCCCTCTGTTGATCAGATTATTACTAGTTCAGCTGAGTTGCGTGAATATTTACGAGAGTATTTTTTCAAAAACAAGTTTTCCACAGCTTCAAAATTGAGTTTTTCCTCTTCTTCCTCCTCACACTCTATTCTAAAACCCTCTTTCGAGACTCTTAATCGAAATATTTCTCATAACTTATCAACACAAAATTATTATTCTTATATTTTGCCTGAGAGTAAATTCTACAGACAACCAATGTTCCAACCACGAGATTTCTCATGTACTAGTCCCAAAAACTTATGTAATAATTATTCACACAAGCTGAAGAAAAATTTCAGCAAGAAATCTGAAGGGTTCCTAGCATGACTAACGAGATAGAGTCAAACTCTGAATTTTATGAATGTTCGCTCCAGTTATCTCAATGGAGTAAAGGAATAGACCTACTGGAAGACATATTAGAACAGATTGAAGCACAGATGGCAACTCTCCGTCAGTTACACCAATGGAAGTGTGACTATTTATTACTTCCAAAACCAACCCTGGGTTCCTCTCATACCTTTGTATTTTGGGTGCATTCATCTATAGTGGACAATGCCTTAAGATTAACAGGAGTAAGAGGCGGATTCAATATATGTCAGATTGATCCTAAAACGCCTGATTCCTCTACTTACAAAGGTAAAAAGCAAAATCCACGACCCCGTCGGGTTCTACTGGACATTGGTTGTGATGATCCTGCATTTGTCCAAAAATTAATCCATATGGGGCTAGAAGTGGAATTAGTCTGGCGTCATGCTGCGAATCTTCTGAACTATGAAATTATCGAAATTTGTACTGCACAATATATTGATCTGTTGGTGACATGCAACGAACGGATACTGACTCCTCCAGAGGAATGGATCACTTATCTCATGCCTCATAGAACAAGGCTATTCTTCCCACCTCCTAAGTTGTTGGAAACCCCAAAAGCTTTAGCTCAAGCCATCGCTGATCGAGCATATGCGAAACGAAAGCTAAAACGACCAAATTCCCACCAGTTACAGCTCGAATTTTTCAATAACCTTGATCGAAAATCCATGGAGAAATTTCAAGTAAAGTGAGGATTTCCGAATGATACTCACTCGTACAGAACAGATCTGGCTAAAAACAAACAATACCCTCTCGTGGTTCTGCCATCTATCAAAGAACCTCTACAACGAGGGAAATTACCTTATCCGTCAGGAGTTTTTCAATCGTGGCAAATGGATTCGCTATAATACCCTGTATCATAAAATTAAGACCTCCAAGAACTATCAACTACTACCAGCCCAAACAGCTCAACAGGTGTTGAGAATCGTTGATCGGAGCTGGAAAGCCTTTTCTGGCGCTATCAAAGAATGGAAGAAGGATAAATCAAAATTTAAAGGAAGACCAAAACCCCCTGGATACAAACCAAAGAATGGTGAGTTTATGCTGGTTTTTACTAACCAACAGGTGAAACTAAAAGATAATTTCCTGTTTTTTCCCAAAAAAGCAAGTCTTGAACTAAAAACCAGACTGCCAAACAATACTGACATCAGAGAGGTACGAATCATTCCAAAAGGAGTAGGTTATGTAGTAGAAATTGTCTATCAGAAAGAGATTCATTCTAAACCTTTGAATACAGATAATATTATTGCTATTGATTTAGGGGTCCGCAACCTCATAACTACGGTCAATAACAATGGCTTCAAACCGTTTGTTATTAAAGGTGGGGTTGTCAAATCCATCAATCAATTCTATAACAAAGAACGAGCACGAATTCAATCAACCTATGACCATCAGGGAATAAATACAGGGAAAACAATGCTAAAATTGACCAATAAACGCAATAAGAAAATAAA
Organism: Candidatus Hodarchaeota archaeon; assembly: GCA_016839785.1. Taxonomy (GTDB): domain Archaea; phylum Asgardarchaeota; class Heimdallarchaeia; order Hodarchaeales; family Hodarchaeaceae; genus Hodarchaeum. The sequence continues at coordinate 5,642 of JAEOTQ010000244.1, forward strand.
TGACTATTTCCACAAGACTAGTCGAAAAATTATTGAGTACTGTGTAATTAATGACATTGGAACGATTGTTATCGGGTACAATCCCGATTGGAAACAAAATTGTTACATGGGTAAAAGGAATACTCAGAATTTTGTCACTATTCCGTACTACAAGCTAATTCAACAATTGGAATACAAGGCCGCAGAAAAGGGAATAACGGTCATTAAACAAGAGGAAAACCACACCAGTAAATGTTCTTTTTTGGATAACGAGCCAATCGGACATCACGATAAATATCTAGGCCGAAGAATGACTAGAGGGTTATTCAAATCTCAAAAAGGCACTATTATTAATGCCGATGTGAATGGAGCATATAACATTCTGAAAAAAGCATTCCTGAACGCGGTTGACGCTGACAGGATAGAGGATGTTGGGTTACATCCCACACGATGGAGACTAGCTACGGTGACGGGCTAGTTGATGACTTCCTGTGAATAAAGTTGAACATTTATTTATCAATTTTAATAACCTGTGAAGGTCACTTTGGTATTAAAAAGAAAACGTTCAAGGGTTCATTAAGGGATATCTGAGAAAATTCTAATTCTAAATT
>JAEOTQ010000048.1 GCA_016839785.1 Candidatus Hodarchaeota archaeon
AATCCTGGAATAAAGGAAAAACTAGTGAAAATGAATAGTCCGATGACTAGTTGGCGTGTTGTCCAGAATGAATCCATTGGATCTGAATCTATAGCTGAAAGAATATTAATTAGAAGTAAAGTAACCAAGAGAACGATAAAGGGGAGAAAAACAAGAAGAAATTTCTTTTGATTATAATACATTACATAACCCAATGAATAGAGATAATAGAGTCAATTCAAGTCTCAATTTAATAAAAACTGAAAAATTTAAAAGAACACTGGTAGGGACTCATCCCACAACATGAAGTACTTCGTTCTTTGACTTGGTGTATTTAATGAGAGCAATGTCAGTAATTCGATCATTTTGCTTTGCACTAGAAAATCAAATGAAATTTGTCACAAAAGATATGAACCATGAAGATCTTAGATGGCGAGGAGATCCTAACTCCGCGCCAGCTGCAGGGTGGATTGTGGGGCATGTGCTTGTATCTCATGAACAAATCATTAACCAACTAATTCTCGAAAAACAACCACTTCTCCCTGAAGCTTATTATACAGCATTTGGGTTTAGTACTGAGGGAGAATTCCCACCTCAATTCTCTCTTGAGGAAGTATTCTTGAAATTTAAGCTAGTAACTGGTAAAATTGTCAATGAACTAATGGTGAACGATGATACCTGGTTAGAGGAATTTCCCGATGATTCCCTACTCCCTCCGCATTGGAAAAATAGAAATCACATGAAAGTACTTGTTCTACATTTCAATCATGTATTCACCCATTCAGGCCAAATCTTAGAAATAAAGAGAGCGAGAGAAAAAGGGGCTTGGGGATTTTAAAAAAAAGGGGGGGGTAACCCCACAGTTATCTATTAATAACCGAAGCGACTAGGAACTGTAAGATCCCACCATGTTTGAAATATTCAATTTCAATATCAGCATCCACTCGTACAGTAACAGAAAATTTTACTGTTGTGCCATCGCCTTTATGTGCTACTACTTGTAATTTCATTTTAGGGATTAAACCCGCATCAAGACCAAGAATATCATATATTTCTGTTCCATCTAATCCTAATTCTTGCCAGCCTTGACCTTCTTCAAATTCAAGAGGAAGTACGCCCATACCGACAAGATTACTTCTATGGATTCGTTCAAAACTCTTGGCAAATACTGCTTGGGCGCCAAGTAAGGCAACTCCTTTTGCAGCCCAATCACGAGAACTTCCGACACCGTAAAGGGCTGATCCAAGAACTATTGTCGGTGTTGAATCTTTAGCGTATTTCATTGCAGCCTCGTAGAAGCTTGTTAATTCTCCACTAGGATGATGGATCGTCCACCAACCCTCTTTAGTGGGAGTGAGCTGATTTCTTACCCGAATGTTGGCCAAAGTACCTCGCATCATGATTTCATGATTTCCTCTACGACTTCCATATGTATTGAAAGCCGAGACGGGAACTCCTTTGGATATCAAATGTTCACCGGCAGGACTTTCCGTTGCAATCGCGCCAGCAGGACTGATATGATCAGTAGATACTTTATCATGAAAGAGTCCAAGTACTCGGGCACCCTTGATATCCTTAGATGATTTAGGCTTAAGGGAGAAATATTGATCTTCAAAGAATGGAGGATTTCGAATATAAGTCGATTTTTCATCCCATTCGAAGAGGGTGGTGGTTGGTGCTTCCAATGCCTTCCAATAGGGATCACCCTCACTTATCATACTATATTCTTTTCTGTATATTTCCGAGGATAACCCTTTCTCCACTGCGTAACTAATCTCATCGGCAGATGGCCAAACATCTTTTAGGTAAATCGGCTTTCCATTTGGTGTATGGCTGAGGGGATCTTTAGATAAGTCAATATCAACTGTACCTGCAAGAGCATAAGCGACTACAAGCATGGGAGAGGCTAAAAAATTCCCCCGAGTGAGTTGATGGATTCTTCCTCCGTAATTTCTGTTTCCACTCAGAACAGAGGTCACATAAAGATCATTGTCTTTGATTGCTTTTTCAATTTCGGGTCTAAGTGGACCACTATTTCCAATGCAAGTCGTGCATCCGTATCCAACTAAATGAAAACCCAGAGCTTCTAAATAGGGAGTTAAATGTAAATCGTCGAGATAATCAGTTACTACTTTCGAACCTGGGGCAAGACTGGTCTTTATTGTTGGTTTTACTCGTAATCCTAATTTAACTGCATTCTTTGCAAGTAACCCTGCACCAATCATGACACTGGGATTGGATGTATTCGTACATGATGTGATAGCTGCAATTACGAGATCTCCATCAGTAATGGGCCATGAAATTCCATCAAGATCTATTTCTATTTGTCTTGTCTTTGAACCTTTCTCCTTTAAATGCTCATCCAAAAATGTTGTTATTCGCCCTTTCACGTTAGATAATGTGACCTGTTCCTCGGGATTTAACGGGCCAGCAATAGAAGGCTCTACTTTTGATAGATTGACCTCAATAATTTCAGTAAACTGTGGATCTGGAGTATCAGCTGTCCTAAACAGCTTCTGATCTTGAGCATACTGCTTAACAAATGTAATATGTTCAGGATCTCGTCCACTTAATTCCAAATAATTAAGAGTTTGTTGATCGATTGCCCAAAAGCCAACAGTAATCCCCATTTCAGGAGACATATTGCTAAGTGTCGCACGATCAGGAACTGACAGTTTAGCAACTCCAGGCCCGAAGTACTCCACAAATTTGCCAACAAGATTTCTTTTACGTAGATCCTCTGTAATTGTGAGGACTAAATCTGTTGCAGTGGTACCTTCTGGAAGTTCTCCAGAGAGCTTTACTCCAACTACTTCAGGAAGAGGAAGATAATAGGGTTGACCTAACATGACAGCTTCTGCTTCAATTCCGCCAACTCCCCAACCAATAACACTGACACCGTTAACCATGGGAGTATGACTGTCGGTACCTACACACGTATCTACTAGTGCAATTTTCTCTCCATTCACTTCTCGGACGTCAACCACTGAAGCAAGATATTCAAGATTTACCTGATGACATATTCCAGAACCAGTGGGAACGATCCGTGTGTTTTGGAAAGAATTTTGTGCCCATTTTATCAATTTGTATCTTTCTGAATTTCTCTCATATTCTTTTTCGAGATTTTGTTCATATGCATCATTTACGCCAAAATAATCAATCTGAACGGAATGATCTATTACTAAATCCGTCGGGATGAGTGGATTAATTTGAGTAGGATCGCCACCCAGTTTATGAACAGCTTCTCGGATTGCAGCCATATCTACTATAAGAGGAACGCCTGTGAGGTCTTGCAATACGACACGCGCGGGCATATAAGGGATGGTTTTCCCTAGTTCTTTTGGCCATGAGGCTATAGTATTTACATCATCCTCAGTAATGAGTTTTGAATCATAACTTCTTAGAACATTTTCTAATAAAACACGAATAGAAAACGGTAAATGGTCAAGATTTAACCCTAAATCTTCTAATACTCGCAAACTGTAGACAGAAACGTCATCTGAGTCGAAATTTTTCACCTGTTTGACATTCTGAATATTTTTACTTGAGATCAACTAATATCCTTCCTAATTTTTCAACTAGAGTTCACTAAGGACGAGATTTTTTAAGATTATCGCGAAAAAATACAAAATGTTCGTGTAAGTCTAAGTATTTATTATTTGACCATCCAATTGATATCGTATTAACCACATTTTCCGTGTTATTTTCACGTAGCGCATTCGTGGATTGCAATAATCGACAGAATGAAAATAAAGCTGTTTAGTGTAATCATCAGGATAATCAGGATGTTTTATTTCGACAAAGTGTGCATCAACAATTTTTTCTCCATAAAACTTACAGATCAAACGTGATTTTTCAAATTCTTCAAAGTCAGGACAATCTTGAATAAATTCAGATAACCATTAATTAAGTAATTACGTATTAACGCGATAGACTACGTCTAGAAGTGTTCCATCGCGATATTCTACTGCAGTACATATCTTATCTGTGAACTCTGGTTCAATCAATGCTGCCTCACTATAAGCCATATCTCGAAGCTCCGTTATCTCAAGAATATCCAAATCAGAGTTCTTTAATTGTTTAAGAAGCTGCGCATTCTTAGGATTAACCGCAATACCTGCATTAGTTATCACAACATCGATCATTTCTCCAGGAGTAGAAACAGTTGTCACTTTATCACGTATAATAGGTACTTTCCGGGCAATTGGACAGGTAATTATGGTTAAACGTGCTGCAGCGGCGTCTGTGTGTCCTCCAATTCCATGAAGCAACAACCCATCACTGTGAGTGTTCACATTGACATTAAAATCAGTATCTATCTCAGTGGCACCCAAAGCAACTACATCTACATAATTTGCTAATGGCCCCCCTGGAGCATAGATATTATACGAATGGTAAGCAGAGCTCTCAATATGAAGAGGATTTTCTTTAAGGGACTTCACAGCTGCAAGATCAAATGACTGTCCATCATATATTCTTTGAAATAAACCTGCTTCCAAGAGCTCCACTGCTGACTTTGTGGTACCTCCATGTATGAAACTCCCCGTCAATTTTTCTTCCGTCATTATCTCTTCTAAATAATGTACAGTCGCTAGCGAGACACCTCCAGCCCCCGCTTGGAAGGAAATCCCATTTTTAATAAAGCCAGCAATTTTAGCTACAGTTATTACTTCTTCAGCTATTGCAGTATGCCTTCCTGTTACATTTCTTCCTAAACTTCCAGCAACAATCTTGTTAGGATCCCCAATCTTATCAACAGTGACAATATAGTCAACATTTGATCCACGAATACTCACAGGGGTTACAGGTTCCTCGGTAAGATTATCAGTAACTAGCACCACATGATCTGCATACACAGAATCAGTTTCATTCGCAAAACCATTTGCCCCGAATGCGGATGGTCCCATACAGCCATTCATATTCCCCATAAAATCTACAGCAGGGGAAGCGACGAAAGCTACATCAAGATGTAAATCGTCACATTCGACGGCTCGAGTACGTCCGCCATGTGAACGAAGGCTGGTTGGAATATTAACCGCACCAGTAGATACCGCGTTTCCAATAGGGCCATTCATACTGCCTGAAATTTCGCTAATGACCCCTGAATGTACATGTTCCAGCAATGGTTCGTGATTTGGGAATAATGCGGTTGAAGCAAGAGTCAAATTCTTAATTCCCATGCTAGCGACTGTGTCCATTACTTGACAGATCACTAGATCCCCATAACGTAAATTGTGGTTAAAACCAAGGCTCATCCCATCTTTTAATCCAATTTTCTGAATTACGTTTTCAAGATCATCATATACTCGCTTTTCTTTAGGGGTAATAATCTTAGTTCGGTATCGTCTACCAACTCTTCGTCCCTTGGGTGAAGAGGAATATGCTCCTGCATACGGAGAATAATTTTTTCCAAATAATTGCTTAGGGAGGTTCCTTCCAACGGCATTCCTTAACATAATTATCCCAGATTTAAGATTTGAAACAGTAACGATCGATTCGACGAAATGAATAAAGCTGTACAAATAGTTTCTGAGGAAGGCAAAAAAAATTGAGAGGTTGATGAAATAGGATTGTGAAAAGAAGTTTTATCTTCCTTTTCGTCTGATATTGGGTGGAGGACTCCTCTAATCCCTCAGACTCACATTTCAAAGCTTCTTCTTAATCTTGTAAATTCATTCTCTACCAAAATCATAGATTCAACGCGATTTCTCTCATAAAAAATATCTCTTCTGCAAGATTAGGACAAAAAATCATCTTCAGGTGATTTTTGAGGAAGTTTCTACTTTGACCCGATAAGGTAAGCCTTTTATTTCATGGAACCTGTAAATTTAGATGATTCGCGGATAATTACATAGAAAAATGAAATTCCCGAATTGAAAGGAGAAAAATTATATGAAAAGATTACGTATATTGGCGGTGGCAGTAAGCCTCCTGATGATGAGTACTTTTATTTTCTTATCAATCAGTGCTACTACACCCGCAAATATTGATCCTGGGGATACTTTTACTTATACTGTTAGTACGTGGGATGTCCCCTGGGCAGAATTAATTCCCCCAGAAGAAGCACCATTTGATTTAGCAGATTTCGTGTTTAACCTCTCTGGGAGTACGTTAGGAGTCAAAGTAATGGATACCTATCCAAATGGGTATTATATGCTTGATTTCTATGTTGTTTTGGGAAAAACGATAGAAATTCCACTTCCAGACGATGCTGATCCACAGCTACTTGATATATTTGGCACATCGTTCACCCTAGACGAAGGAGTGGGAATAGGATTCGGCTCACTTCCAGGATCCGATATGACTGAATTAATAGCTGGTACAGAAGACGCCTTTGGGTTACCCTTTTATATTAATCCAGCTGAATGGAGTACATATCAAACAGAGTTTGAAGCTCTTGGTAGTGCAGACGCTACAGTTACAGTCACAAATACTGCAGGTTTTGACTTTGAATTTTCCATCACAGGAACAACTCCGGAAGGTGTTGACATTGTTCTCACAGCAGCTTGGTTCAGAGAAGGTGATAATGCTGGGGTCTTTAAAAGTATAACTGGAACAGTAGATGGTGACTTAACTGATGATGGTGTAACAAATTCACAGCATTTAGGTATCGCTCTATCTTTTGAAAAGAAAGAAGTCAATCTTCTACCAATAGAAGTTAGAAATCTTGATGATATGATTCTAAGTCTAACCACCGCTCAAATGACTTATTCTGTGACTGGTTTATCTACCACAGTGAATGCTGAAGTCAGTGCTCAATTAGCTGCAGCAGAAGCATTTATTACCGCCTTTGAAGGTCTCGACGTTATCAAATTTGATGTCGAAGAAGTATTGGGTTGTTATTATAAGACTAGAATTGAAGCTTACAACCCCGATAGCGACATGCTTGAGGAAGTCGTCGAAGAACTCTGGTGGAACGGTTTTACTGGTTACCCAGTAACTGATTACGACGATTTTTTCATGAGTGAGTTACCCTATACTCAGTGGTCACCTACAATTGCCCTTATACCTCTATTTGCTCCTGGTATCACTCCAGACTGGGATATGTGGGCTGCATCAACTCTATCTATTTCGCAAGTTAATGAGATTGTCGAAAAAGCCCTTGAATCTTTCTTCAAAGAAGAAGAGGTTAAAGATCTCGGATTAGATCTGAATAAATATGATTCGGTTTACCAACTCCGTGAAAGCGGAACAACAAGGTTCTTTTATTCCGAAACAGCACTAGATCTGGACTGGAATGCAGGTCAGGCGGAAGGTACGATTGAAGGTGTCAAATCAACAACTAAGCTCTCTATTGATTTCTCTTCAAATAATTGGTTGGCATATACCACTGCAGGGCTGTTAGCAGGTGCAGGTTTCGAATTAAGTGCAAAAATTTCCGCTACTGACATTCCGGCCGAAGCAGGTTCTTTTGAAACTGGATCAATCTCTCTAGATGTTAATTTAGCTCTTCAATCAGATCAAGTTTCGAGTATTCCTGACCCTGAAGCTGCTGATCCTATTGCCGGTGATGATGCCGATGATGGTGGTCTTATTCCTGGATTTGAATTTATTTCGTCCTTAATGGTTATGACTACGGCAGTAGTTATTCTCAAAAGAAAGAAACGACGATAAATTCCTCCCTTTTTTTCTTTTTTTTTATACCATTCTAGACTGGAATTCAAGGACTATTTTGAATTAGGAATTTGATTCTTAAGTTGTTGTTTTTTCCGATTCTTGAATACTTGTATCGAGATTATTATGGCTGCTAAAAGAAACAGGAGTAAGCCTAGGGGTAGAATTAGAAAGTTCTCAATCTGAATATCGAAACTTACTAGAAGAGAGGAATCTTCAAGGGAAGGGACTCCAGAAGGGCCTCCATCTGGGCTGATTGATCCTAAACCCATGGCTAATACGATCCAAATAAAATTCATGAAGATTAGAAATACAGCTCCCAAAGCAGATTTCAGAGGGTATTGTTTACTCCTTCTAAGTAGGTAAATATAAAGGATTATGATTCCAAACCAGAGAATCACTGTTAGGAGCCCATGAATCCAATCTGCGCTGGTTGACATATAAGTATCGGGTAAAAAATTCCATTTTCCAATAGATTGTTGAAATATAAACAACTGGTTAAGAGTTTCAGTTGAATTCCCTATGAATATAAAATTACTACGAATGTCTGTTACGACACGTTGGTAAGTAAAGAATGGATTTTGTGCAATGAAAATATTCAAACCAACGAGAGCTTGAATCAACGAGAGGTCGAAAATTTTTATAATCTCAACCTTTGCAAGTGAAACTATCGAGAGGATATAGAAAGGGGAAATCACTCCAAGAAGAAGGACGATGAATACAATTCGTGAACGAATTCCTCCCAAAATGGATCTTATTGAAACTTCCTTTTTTGAGGTTAAATTTGTAATATCCCAATTAAATCTCATACTCAACGTTTTAACTTCGTTTTCTGGTAGTAGAAGTAAATCTCCACGGATACTGTAAAATAATAATATTGAACATATTACGAGGATAATTGAAGTTATTCCATTTTCCACTATTAATGCCAATAGATCTGTATACAATACTGTATGGTCAATGAACACATTAAGACCAATTGGGAATACCGGTATTAGAAATACTACAGTTATCCAATAACTCTTTAAATGACTTTTTTTTGGCCAAGATAGTGTTAAAATGGATTTACTCATGTCTTTTAGAGTTGTAAGAAGAATTCCATCAACTCTCATTTGAAGAGTTTTATAGAAGATTATCAACAGACCAAGGATGAGGATGAACTGACTAATGGATAAAATAAAGATTTTATAAGGAACAAACTCAAAATGCATCCTTGAAAGAACTAGAAGTAGTAAAAATATATTCGTTAGGCTTCTAACAATATAAGAGTACCGAATTCGTCCAGTATGAGTAAAGATTGCTCCCAATACCATTCCACAAAGTAAATTAGAGAGAATAGACCATAGTAGGTCATTCAAGGATATTTCAACCAGTAGATACAAAGCCATATATAAGGAAACAGCAACCGATGAAAGGAGAACTG
>JAEOTQ010000049.1 GCA_016839785.1 Candidatus Hodarchaeota archaeon
CCAGGAACTCCAAGATGTCGGTGAGATGTTCCCATTGCAAGAACGATCACATTAGCACGATATCTTTCCGAAGGAGTAACAACCTCAATCTCGGAATCCCCTAAATTTATATCAGTGACCTCAGCCAGCTCTTTAACTACAGCACCAAATTTTTCCGCTTGTTTTTTAAGCCTATCAGAAAATTCCATACCTGTAATTTCGCTGAAACCGGGATAATTCTCAATTATAGGTGTAGTTGCTGCTAAACCACCTACTGCTCCCTTATCTAATACAAGCGTATTCCAGCCCATTCTCGAACCATATATCGCAGTGGCCATACCTGCAGGCCCTGCACCAATTATTATCATATCATATTTCAGAGAATCTGTGCCCACTCTTTGCTACACTCCAATCTAGTAACATATAAATGAGAATATTTTATATGGATAAATGATTTATTATTAATCTTTTGTGATTCCAAAATATAATGATCTCAATCTGAACGCTAATAAATACAGTAACTAGAAATATAATTGCTATTTGAGAGAATGCTTTTTACACATTGCAATTGACTAAAATCAATTTAATTTCTCATTAAAAATTATGTATAGGCAAATCATTTTGTTGATCTACCAATGAAGATTACAAAAACTACTACTTCGTACATCAATTTCCTAATGGATGTAAACAATCATATAATTCATGAACGAGATTATTTAATCCTTTTTGACCAAAATAAGCAAACCAATAAACATCTATTGGCGCAAGTTAGTAGATTAACTCAAGAAAAAGAGAATGAAATGAAGGGAATCGCAAATATTCTCGGTGAATTTGAAATGGATGAATTTCGCTTATTTCCATGTCGAATTCCTGTTTCAATGGATTCAGAAATATCTATTCCTCCAAGAGGATTGATTTCAAAAATCATTTCCTATGATGGTGAAGAAGGTATATACTTAGGAGATATTATTACTTCTCCTAACTCAACTGATCCCTTCTTAATATCTCCTCAGTTTTTAGAACGTCATGTTCTTTGTGTGGCGAGTACTGGAGCAGGTAAGTCTTATAGTATTGGGGTTTTGTTAGAAGAAATTCTATTAAAATTCAAAAATGCCTCAGTCCTTCTTTTTGACGTTCACAATGAATATTGGGGATTAGGATTAGAAAATCCAGGTCATGAAACAGACAGCCTTGATCGAGCGGGATACACCCCTCAGGGTTTCTCTGAACAAATTTTGGTCTTCGAAAAGGATTCGATTGGATTAGGTGCATATTTTGATTTACCAAAGTTAAGAAGATTGCTAGAAATATCTGCAGCCCAGGATAATGCTCTCATAAATATATTACAGGAGCCAGAAAATTTAGAAGACATTTTAACTAAATTACAAACCGCTGATATTCATACAGGAACCCGAGAAAATTTAATTTCGAAAATCAACACTCTATTCAAACAATTTGTATATACTGAAGAATTAGATATTCCTTCTCTCGTAAGAGCAAATCAAGTATCGATCATTCGATTGGATCAATATACCGATGAGAAAAAACGTAATACTCTTGTTACAGAGCTACTTACACAAATTTTTCAGAAGAAAGTCCAGGGTGAAATCTCAAATGAGCAAGAAATTCTCATTATTCTAGAAGAAGCACATAGATTTGCTCAAACTAGTGGTATACTTGCCAGAATAGCACGTGAAGGTAGAAAATTTGGAATCTATGAGATATTAATATCTCAACGGCCAGGAGACCTACCAGATAATATCATTGCAAATATGAATACCTTAGTTGCTCTTCGTATAAAATCTGAAAAAGATATTACGAAAATAAGGTTGATGGAAGGGATAAATTCAGATACAGTTTCAGTTCTTCCTCATCTCACAAAAGGGGAAGCTCTCATTGTCGGTCTACAAGATGGAATTTCAAGTCCAATTAAAATAAAAATTCGCTCACGTCTGACCAAACATGTTGATCCTCAAAAAGATGTCATGCCAGAATCAATTCCACGGTATCCAGAGATAAATCACTTCAAGGAACTTGAAGAATCAGTGGAAGACCTCACATTGGATACTAGTACTGATGAAAAGGATTCAATTTCGTCGCAGCTTACAATGAAACCAATTGACCATAAGGACTTAGTAAATCTCCTCTATTGTGAACATATTATGATTACTCATAAGCTCACAGGAATTTGTTTGTATAAATATGGCACTTCAATGTTGAAAGTTGATCCACAATTAGTTTCTGGATTTTTAACAGCAATATCAAGTTTGTTCACTGAATTAAAAAGCGAGGAAATAAAAGATCGGACTATAGTCAGAGACTTTTCCGAGGAGATTGGTGATCGAACTTTCAAAATCATAACTTTTGAAGGAAATTTCTCTGTAACCGCATTAATATTAGAACGTCCTCCAAAGTTTGGGAAACGATTGAGGAAACGAGGTAGGGAATTTGTGTATGCTTTTGAAAAGAAATTTAACAAACATCTATCAAATTTTATTGGAGAATTAGATCCTTTTCAAGAGGTTATTGAAGATCTTGATCAATATTTTGGGTTATCATTATTAGGACCCCTCACAATTAAGATAGATGATGAAAAACACGTGGTAGACGATCAGCTTCTTCAGGTGATTCAAGAACAAAGTAATCAACTAGCAAATACTGAAGGATTATTTATCAAAGAAATAGTGAATCATGGTTTCTTTAGTTCAAAATTCAAGTATATAGAAATATTTGAGCAGCTTCTAAATCTTTTTAGAGAAAAAGTATTAGTTCCACAAGATTTTAATCGTAGATTACCTATTTTGAACGGTGAAGCTTTATCTATAGATGATGAAATTCCTATTGACGACACGCTACTTTCTCAGGCACAGGAAATTGACGAACTTTCTACAGGATCTACTCAGCATACTGGAATTATCGATGAGTGGGTAACACAGATGGTCTCAGAGATTCATGATAACTCTTTACCAGATCAGCTTAAAGAAGATATATTAGTTCGAGATATCATATTTGAGTCAAATATTAAACTAAAAGACAGCACTCCTAATATAAGTATTTATTCAGAAACAGAACTAGTGAAAAGTTTAGATTTACTGTCCAGGGCTGGTTTTATGATAAATAAAAAAGGTGTTAACCCTTTACGTGGCCCTAAGTATATTATTTCAACTGAAAATGCAGACTTAATCGTATCGATCTCAATGTATAAGGAAGATGCATATCTCTGTGTCATAGCTCAACTAGAATGACCAATATACTAGAGACAAGTACAGAGGTTCCATTAAACGCACAAACAATATAGAAAAAGGGGAAAAGATCCTTGACTATTCTTTAAACTCGGCCTTTCTAGAAAAGATCCTTGACTTTTTGTTCTTCTCCTGCAAAAGCATCCAAATCACCTAACCATTTGGGAAGCTTCTTTTTATATCGTGTTTCAAAATCATTCAAGAATTCACCAAGCTTTTTACGGAGTTCGGTTGAGGTACTGTCTGCAAATATTGCGGCAAAGACCCATTTGGCATATTCAATTGTTAGAACGACATCTCCATGGTCAATAGTCTTGAGGAGTTGCTCACTCCGAACAGCTTCTTTTGCGAATGATGTAATAGCAGAAAATAATCCAGCAACTAGGGCTGGTTCTACTTGTGATTCATCTGCAAATGTGTGCGAAAGAACAGCCCGTCCATCCAGCATCATGACGTGAAGCGAATCGATAGTTACTTCTTCGAATGAATAGGAAAATTCACGATGCCACAAGGTTATGATCTGACTAAAAGATACTTCGGCATCGTATGTGACCTCATCGAGAATTGAGTGAATTTCACTTATTGAAGTTTCAGTATTTTTTGCTAATTGAGAAATAGTCTGCATATGCCCTGTGATAGCATTTCGGATCATTTCACCCTTCTCAGACTTCATCCATGCTTTTGTTATTAATTCTTCCGTCTTTGCATTTTTGGAAGGTGTGGCTGCAATCATCAATATGTCCGCTTTCTTTTCTAATTCATCTACACTCAGTAGTCGTGTAACATCGGAAAAAATCGACTTATATTGAGTTTTTTCTTCGCCTTTTTGCGTTCTCACATGAAATTGTTTTCCAGCAAGGAATAAAATTCCTCCATAAATTAAGACAATGGCTAAAGGATGAAATAGATTATATGGTATTGAGAGAATTTGTAAAAACTGACCACCTGATCCCTGCCAAATTACAGGTATCTGACGAAGCTCAGGTAGAATGAACTGATAGCCAGCGAATGTCCCGCCTTTCCACACTGCTGTTAACCAATTCAAATCGATGGTTCCCAAAACAGATGTAGCTTGCAGAAAGGGTGCGACTAAAATTTCTTTCTGATAACTAGGATACAAATCCCCCACAGAGAAACCTAGGATAGTATACCAACCCTCGTTGTACCAGCCAAATAAAAATAGACTTACAGATAAGATTGAAAGATAGGTAACGATACTTGTTCCAATTATACTCCAATTCCATCTACGAATAAATAGGACCAATGTCGCACTTAAAAGAAAACTCGCATAATTCTGAGTCAACCAAAAGAAGGTTGCATATTGAACGGTGTTAAAATTAGTGAAAATGCTTTTAACAATTACTAAATATGTTAAGAATCCGACAGATAAAAGAAAACCTACTAAAACGCCAGAAAGAGTACTTTTCGCTATATTAATCCTATTGAAACGGCCTACTGATATTTTAAAAGCTTTAAAGCTTTCTATAAGCTTAAGCAGTAAATATATCGAGAATGGTTCAAAAATATCTAAGAAAAGAACGAAAAATATCGATACCATGATAAAATAAGCAATAAAATATGACACAACAAATATCTGATCGAAATATTGTACCAAAAACAATATTACAGCTAATCCTGACATAAAAGCTCCAACAGTAGATAAACTTTGAATCATTGCTATATATAATTGATTTCCTAAGAATTTACCTTTCCTTGACAATAAACTAGCCTTTATTAGGTAGATACTAAATACGAACATGGCTATATAGGCAAAATATATTTCTAAAAACCACCCCATTGAAGTTCCTTGAAGTAAGCTTGGATTTTCGGTCTCCCCTAATAGTTGTAAAATCGTCATCAATAAAAATAGAGTAATTGGCAATATAGCAATTAAAACTTTCAATAATTCTCTTTCATTATCCCAATTCTTCTCTTTAACCCTTTTTGTAACGGCATGAAACGGAGAAGCTTCAAGTTCAAATTCAATTTCCTGTAATCTCTGTGATGTCGATCGTGCCTCAGAAAGTTGTTTTTCCAGAGCTTTATTCTCGGCTTTGAATTCCGTAATAGCAGTATTCTTTTCATATGTATCTGATTCGGTTGTATTCTTTAATTGTTTTTGAAGCTGTGAGATCTCATTATTATTTCGTTTTATTAATTTTTTAATTGGATTTATCTCATTCCGCTTCTCGGTCCAAGTCTGGTACAAAATTATTGCCATAGATATAATAGGTGACATTCCAAAAACGAAAGCAAGAATAACTATGGGGTAACTAAGGAAAATTACTATTGAATTGAAAAAATGTTGAAATAAATACTTTATCAGAAGTGGAATAGGAATAGAAATCGCTCCCTGGGTGATCACTGATTCGGAATCCCATACAGTAGTCCATCCAGATGTTCCAGCTACTGGATAGTATTCTTGATCAATATATTGATTCGGATCTGGCACAAACGAGTTTAATATGCTGGGAAAAATAAAATACGCAATATAGAATACAAGAAAACCGATATAAGCACGGTTAAAGAGTGTAGCAAAAAAATTCTCCGTCTTTCGTCGAGTATACAGGTACGGTAGAAAGAGAACGATTAAGGGAGAGAATGTTAATATCAGCGAAACTACTAAATTAATCGGGTCTGTTAGGAGATCAATATTTGTCATTTCATCACTTCGAGTAAAGTTTTATGGTTAATTGTTTTTATCATATATACTTCGGTTTAAATCTTGCCATTTATAATCCCTCTTCTTATTCTCCCCGATTGAGGAGAAGAGATACACCTTAGTTAATATGGTGTACATCAATTATTTCGATAAACCTAGAGAATTAAAGCAAGAAAATATTCAGCTAAACAAAAAAATGCTTTTCAATTGGAGTATCACTAGTTTAAAACTAATAAAAATTCGAAACAAAGTCAATAACTTATTTCCAAGATAAAAGAAGAGTAATCAAATAACTGCTATAGAAAAAAAAGAAAAGAATGAGAGACGAGATTTATCGTCTCTTGCGATATGATGCGTAAAATACTGGTAGAGCAACTAATACAGAGATTAATTCAAATCCTGGTATGTTTAATCCCGTAGTATCGCTGCCTGATGGTCCATCAGTTGTTGTCTCTGGTTGAGCAGCTACAGCAGCTACCGCAGAGTAAGATGGATCATGATAGATTTCTCCACCATACCACTCTGGAAATTCTGTGAATGTCAGATACAGGAGTTGGTTAATAACTTCAGTGTGTTGTCCTGCTCCTGGATGTACAATTTCTGGGGCAACTTTATTCGCCATAAAATATGTAAATGCCCAGGCGAGCGAAAACTCTACAATGAAATATGGTTTTGCGACATTTGCTGCAAACCATCCGCTTGGATCAAACAATGTAACGTATACATCCCGATCAGTAGTAGCATTGATGTTGAATGGTTCAAAATCTAGCTCTCTTAGCTTGTAGTTCATCTTATTTTTGAAACTAGTCCAAAAGAATACATTTCCATCTTTTTGGAGGTCGATAGTTGGATCTTCGGGTTCATCTAAGTGAGTAGCAAATTGAGGATTGCTAACTACTTGTGTATCGAACCAGTTTGTGGCTGTGACAACAGTCAATCCAAAGGCATCAGCCATGCTCATTCTAACTTTAGCATCGTCGTTAATAAAGAAGGCCATTTCTGACAATGTTAGTGTCACACTAGAGGGAAATGTCCATGTACCAACTGTTTGACCTTGTAGTGCGGGAGGAACGTCTAGAGTATAACTGGGTGTTGCAGTAAAAGGAGTATCAATCCAATCAGCGGCATGAGCAGTGATAAATGCACTGTCATCTTTTGTAACGAGTAAGTTTGTTTCACCGATATGATATCTGGTCTCTACTGTTCCCAAATTCACTTTAATTGAGGGAGTTGTTCCTAAATCAATCTCTTCCACTTTGAAAATATACTCAAATGCAAGATGATCTAAAACAGATGCTGCTACAATATCTTGTCCATAAATAATTCCTTTAGTTTCTGGTAATTGTAGGCCCGCAGCGGATAAATAGTCTGGTCCCCGGAGTTTAACAGTAATATCTTGCCACAAGACAAACATATTAGTATAATTGATACCAAAAGTATAGCCATCTGCTGTTTGTTCAAAGCTGGCTTCGTAATCAAAAGGAGGAATTTCATAATGGGGCGCCATGGCAGTATTAAGAGCTGCTGCTACTTCTTGAATTGCAAAAGTATACCCCATGTAGAGATTATCTCCACTATCCATGAGAAGGGGATCTGAACCAGTTCCACCAGAATAGGCAACTAATGTCATGAAGTTGTTTGTAACGAATGCATCTGTATCCCAAGGAGTATTGAAATGTTGAACGAGCTGTTGGAATGGGGCTGTTGCATTTACGTGGACAAGATTTGTGTCAAGTGCCTCTGCTGCACCAGAAGGAGCTAAAGGTCCGAGTGTGTCAATAAGATCACCGACGTCATCAGGTAATAAATCACGGAATTTTATCCAGTGCTCCATTTTCTCTAAAGCTGAGTAAGCTACTTCAATCCCAGATTTATTCATATAGCTCATAAAGAACTGTAAATCAGTTTCAGGGACTGAATCTATGCCTTCCACTCCAGTTTCAAAGTCGTAAATTACATCAGGGATAGCTGCATTTGGGTAAAGATCAATCTCGACAGCAAAATGATCCTCACTAAAATCATGGTCTGCATAATCCGCGGCTTGAGCTGGAGAAGTAAATGTTAGAAGTATCAGTAAGAATATTACCGATATTCCCGTAATAACTTTTTTCTTCATTGTAAAAACACCTTTATTGGAATTCTCGATACTTCAACTCTTTTTACAAGATGACTCTGATCGAGTTCCAAGTCTATGTATATTTCAATGTCTCTATCTTATAACATCATATGTTATGAATATCCGCAAAATCATATAGAGAAACTATTCGTAGGTCAGAATCACATTCAGCCTACCAAGATTTTTCCATTGCTGATTAATTTCTATGTTAGCTGCCATCTCACTTCTGTGTTCAGACAACAATTTACTTTATCGCAAAAATTTTTGACATATAACGGCGATGATTACTACTCTTAACATTTTTTTGATCCACCCTGATTTTAAGCCTAATTTTCCAAAATTAGAGGAATAAAAGGGGCTTAAGTTCTTCTCTTTCTTGAAAGGAAGACGACGAGTATGGCTAAAGAAATGAATCCAGGAAAGAATGAAAAATGTGATATTTTAGATAACCCAATGTTAATTTTCTTAGATTCTAATACTGCATTCGAAAGCGATCTTATTTTAGTTGGATAGCCATTCCATGAGTCTATTTGAAATTCTTGGACATATTCTGTGGACGTAAGGTATAGAGTAGCAATTTTAAGTAATTGTTCTGCATTAAGAGACAATATCGACTTATTAGTAACAAAACGTGAAACACTATCAGCTATCAACGAATTTAAAAGAGAAGCCTCCTCTAAGAACAGAATATTCCCGCTTAAACTTGGATGTTGATTTAATGCGATTGATTTAATTGTTGTAGGAATCACTGACCATTTTTCTGTATTAGGATCTTGATGAAGAGCATAATCATGTCCCTTTATATGATTAATAAACAATAAATCTTCATTTTGAGTGAGGGTGATATTTTCTGTGGCCACAATATCAGACTGTATTAATTCCTCTCTTGATGTATTGCGTCCATCAATACTAACAGTTGAACTTTTCTTTGATTCGGAACCCTCTACTACCCCTAGATTATGAGAAACGAGAAATGAAAGAGAGGCTTGGTTGAATAACGACATTCTTTTGTTAATATCATCTCCTTTATACCAAGAAAATGTATCATTAACCCGAATTAATTCAGAATATTCTTTTTCAACATGAGTCTCAGAGGCTCCTTGCCAAATTACTTCAGAAGGTAATTCTTCATTAATTACCAAATTCTGAATGGTTCCAACATTCATTTCTAATTGTGTTTCCACTCCTGTATTGGTCGAAGTTGAGTATTTTAATATTCTTGTAGAAAAACTTAGTGATTCAAATTCTATCAAAAGAAATTTGTCTGAAATTCTGAAACTACTTATTTGTTCTATATTAATCGGATTCGTTTGAAATAGATAACTTATATTGGAATATGTTGCCGTAATTACCAATTCATTGTAGTTTTCTTGTATCGAAATCTCCATTGGATTAGTACTAGAATATGAACGGATATCATTAGATGGTACATACCCATGAATTGAATTTTTTACCATATGAACAGAATTTATTGAATCAAACAAAAATTCTAAGATATCAAGAGGGATATTCGCATACCCTACTAAGTACTGATCGTCTACAAAATCATGTCCATCCAAATTCAATGTCAAACCCAATAAATCTTGAGTGAGAATTACGCTCTCTCCTGAAGGTAAACTATAGACGGATAGATATTTAAAATATGGTAAGGATGCTTGCCATTCTACTGTTCCAAATAGAGGAATAAATTCAGTTCTTTTGATATTTTCTACAGCTAAGAATGCAGACTTAATTCCGTGAGAATCATGACCGACTAGCGTTATATTATTATCGATATTTGGATTGGGATCAGTTTCAATCCCAAATTCTTGGCCAGTTAAAATGTTATCAAATAATTGCAGGGATTGCCCAGGGGAAATATCATTATTATAATCGAACCTTAAACCGAACAATGATTCTTGATAGAAGGGATCAAGTTGTTCAAATTGGTAATTGATTTTCCCTACGACTCCAACATTGAATGAAGTTAATACAACAAACAAAAAAACAAATGTAAAGCCAAGTCGTATCACAGAACTCCTGAAACTCATTTAACTCCTTACCTCCAAAACTTTATCCAATGATTCTACTCTGTTAGGGTTAATAATATATGAAGATCGCTTTTTCTCTTTGATGATCATAATTATTCCTAAATCAGAAAGTCTTTTGACATGATGTTGGATGCTCGAATGGTGTACATTTATTTCGGAGGAAATTTTCGATAGAGAAAGTGGGGATTTGTTTTGTAATAATACTTTGCAGAGCTCTTTTGCCACATCACTCTTCAGGGCTAATGCAATCTCTGATATTTGTAGAGATTCCGATCCAGTTAAGTAGAAAATATGATATTTACCAATTTTATGATGTGTCACAATATTAAAATCATCTAATGCTTGTAAATGCCATAAAAGGGAAGATATACCACATCCCAAAGTACGCTGTATTTCTCTCAAATGTGCTCCTTGTTCTCCTTTCTCTTCTAAATACTCAACTATTTGCATTCGCATTTCATTGTCCAATAGGTCATCTTCATTTATTCTTCTTTTCTGTGGAGAATAAGCAATATGGGCTATAAAGAAAAATAATCCGAGACTTGCTCCCATAATTAAATCACGAAGGCGTGCCAGTATACCGAATTTAATTAAGCCTATTAGTGAAATAATGGCCGTAATACCGATAATACCAACCGTAACAAGCTGATCAAATCCTGATATCTGAAATATTCCAGATGAATCAGAGAACGTATCAGTAGTCAGAAGAGCGATATCTCCTAATACATCAACTAATCCATCTGCATCAGGAGAATTCATACCCATTAATTTAAAATCGTTAATTAGTGGCGGTAATGGTAGATTGACTGAAAAACTTCCTACAACCACTTTATTTTGGACAAGCCACAGACCTGATTTAAAATCTGTTAGATATGACTCGTTTACGGGTTGAGCAATTTCAGCTAATACTACAGTTTTCTCATGTAAATCGACCCAAGATGATGTCCCATTGAACTCATATGTTAATTGATCTAGTTGTAGGGATGGTAGAGATTCATTCACTAATTGAATGCTATGCGTCTGAGATTCATGATTTATTGGATAAACTTCAGGCCAATAACCAGTTATCCCTAAGTTTTGTAGTTCTGCAACAGGAGTTTTGTCAAAGTACCTGTTTAGGATGAACAATCCTTTACCACTTTGCGTCCACGCACCTAGATCACCCACAAAAGAGAAATCAATCGGCAAATGAAGTTCATTGACCCACCAAATTGCTTCTATGCTTTTATTATCGAATGTAAAAGAAGAATTCAATATAACAGATGTAATATTATAATACTCTACATCGATCTCTGCTTCCAATATCATTTCTTCGCTAAGTCGTTTATCGTTATCTGAACCATAAAAGATAGCGATTTTAGGATAATCAGTTGCGGTCACTGAGTTAGTATGAGCTAAAGTGATCTGATTTGGAAAGAAGGATAATACTCCAAAGAAAATGATGGTAAGTATGAGAATATTACACTTGAGAAAAAATCGTCTTACCATTCTTGTATAGCACCTTTAGACATTTTTGGTATGAGTATGATAATAAGTTATCCGAATCAATATTCCGCATCATGATGTTTACTAAGCTCATTTTGTCACATCAATGTGCCTCTGTATTTGGAACTTAATATTGAGGAACCTGCCGCTCGTTATTTTTTTTTCAATCTCGAAAAATCGGGGGAAGTGACTTAGTTGTACGTCACGCAATCTGATTTTCTTGCATCTTTCAATCAACCACAATAAAATCTTCTTTCTACACTCAAAAAAAATACTCTACTTGCTACTTTTCATCAGAATACAAAACAATCTGTCCCGTAAGAAACACTTGGAGAAAATTCTGTGCTAGACATCAATTAAGGTCATTAGAATCCATTCTCAGACATTTCATTAAGAAAAAAAGAATCTCAGTAGACTTTGTTTAGAAGCGGTTAAAATATATGGACAGATCATTTTGAAACGCTTATATAAAAGCGTTGGAAAGATGACCTACGCGAATATGTGTATGGATACTATGATTACACATTAAGACGAATCATAACTTATGAGAAAAAAATTCTCCCGTGGATGAAAAAAAAAATGAAACTAGTTAAAATATACCGTAAAAGACGAGCGGTGAGCCCTATATTAGCTGCTATCTTATTAATCGGATTAGCTGTAGCTGCAGGAGCCGTGCTTTTCGTCGTCGTTCTCCCAATGATTGGAGGAACCGCAAAAGTTGAGTTTGTTAGCGCAGTTGGAGCCGATCGTAATAGTGATGGCCTAATTGATCAAATCACTGTCTCGGTCCAAAATACCGGATCTGAAGCAGATACTTTTTCTGAAGGTACTATCTCCTTTACTGGTTGGAGTGTTGCAGGAAATGTTGAAATAGGACTAGCAAATCCTGTTAGTTTAGTTTTCAAAACAACAGATGTAACCCAACAAGTTTCTGAAGTGCAGACATTAACGATGACCCTTAAATTTGATACCAGTGCAGATATCGCTCTAACAGAGACTGATGTTGATATGGATCATGCCGCAACATTAACCGATTCTGATATGTTAATCGACTTCACTGATGGATATTGGTACGCTGAAGCTGGTGTGACTGGTGATGTTCTTTATAACGCAGACACTACCCGTAGTACTCACTCAGGAAAAGCAGGCGCTCAAATTGATCATAATAGTCATGCTGATGCAATTTACTTTAGATCAATGGCCGCTCCAACAGGAGCAGAGACATGGCAAAACCTTAACAGCCAAGCTAACTCTCCAGAAGAGTGGGATGTAGCAGGAACTCCTATTTTAAGCTTTTGGATGAAAACTGATGGAGGAACAGCTCCAGCTGCAGGAGGAACTGATCCTGATATATACCTTTGTTTAGCCATTTATGATGGTGCAACTCTCGAGCAATCAAACCAAAATGCGATTGCTAACGAGATAGAAGATCACGCAGTAGGCTTACAATCAGCTGATAGCGGATGGGTACACGTCTTAATTGACTTGTCTCAGTATAGCGGAACTTGGGCATCTACAACTGTGGGAAATTTTGGTATTCGAGTAATTGGTACCTCAAATCTAAATATTGCAATTGACGATGTCTCAGTCCACACTGCCTTAAATTAGGGGATATTTCTATCCCTCCTCTCTTTTTTCTTAATTTCTCAAATTCTGAATGTTATGAACTCATTAATTATTTCATTGAGAAAAAAAATGCTGTCTATTTCAATCGACAGAATTCTGCACGATTTCTTACAAATTTATTAACAGCCATTTTCCCATCAGTAAGAATTTGACGCATGTTTAAAGCAAACTCATCCCAATAGGCTACTAATCTTTCTCGTTGATCCTTGGTTTTTACCATCTCAGTTGTCAGAAAAAAGGATATTTGATAGCCTTCTTCTGGACTTCTAATCACTTTGACACGGGCACCTGGATTTCTCCACAACTCGTTTCTTATTCGGTCAAAAATGAACTCTTCTACAGGATCGTTGAATGTCAATTTTAGGGAGGCAATAGCGGAGTTTCCTTGTTTTATCAGTATTCCATTTTTGAACTCTACTGTTTCTCGTTTAATGTTCTCACAGCATGGGTGATCGGGGTCAAGAATACAGTTCGGTTCCATACCTGCTGTACAAGGGACTGGAAAAAGTTGTAATTGTGATTCGTCTAAATTCAATATAAACTCACCAAATATGACATAATATTCAATTTAGAGAATATAAATGTCACTAGAAGTTTTCAGACTACATGTTAATAAAATTGAGGAAGGAAGTTGTTAATTCTCTTAAAAGAGAGAAATTGCTTCTATTTCAGTTTATATTGGGCTTAAAAATCTCGAGTTTTAAGTAACTTCATTTTGGTGGAACTAACCAAATAATGCATTAATCCTAGCTTCACACTGGAGTCGGTAATTAGCACGAGAATCGTACTCTGAACTTTGGAAATTATGCCTAATCCAACGGGAGTTTGAACATGGATAAAATCCACCTGATCTCCCAAATTTAATTGGATACACGCACTTGAAAATGTACTTACTATTCCTGCAACCATTGCGGATACAACAGTTTCTACCTCATCTGACATTGGAAGAGTTCTGGCAGATAATATAGGAAACCCCTCCTCACTTACTAACAAAACTTTTTTAACTCCTTTCACTGTTCCAAGACCATCAATGATCTTTTGAACTTTATCCATTGAATTATACCCGTTATTATCTCCTAAGGACATATTTTCGAACGTGGCCATCAAATTCACCTTTTAAGTATCAAATCATTCTATGAATTGATACTCTCCTTATAACCACATAAAAATCAAAAAAGAAATGAAATTCCCGAATGCCAAGGAGAGGAGTTCTCTAAAGCATAGATGAAGGCAAAAGCTTTATTCTGAAACTCACATCCAAAGAGAAGCTTTTATTATTGCATTCTTATCCGAGGCAAATAGGCAAAGAGGTTAATGGAATGAGTGAAAACATAAAAATGCAACGTTGTAATCCTTGTCAAGTTGCAGTTATGCCAAGTGAACATGGAACAGCTCGTTTTCCGTGCCCATCATGCGGAATGATACCAATCATTCGATGTGAGCGATGTCGAAAACTTGGAAATCGCTATATATGTCCTAATTGTGGTTTTTCTGGACCCTAATTCTGTATTAATCAACAATGCTAATATTTTGTGATTTATTGATTGAACTATGAAGATGATCAACTATGTCTAATGTCTTAAGTATTTTAAAAGTAATCCCTGCTTCTCCAGAGGCAAATCGTGAGGAATTATTGTCTAAAGCGAAAGGTGAACTATCTGAAGGATTAGAGATAGAAATTCTAAAATACGAGGAAGAGCCTCTGTTTTTCGGTCTAGTTGCTATGAAACTTTTCCTAAAGACCGTTGATTCTGATGAGGGGAATGATGTTCTTCAGACATTTGAGCAAAGACTTCTTGACGTAGAAGAAATAGATAATTGTGAAATCGAACTTCAGACAATTATTGATTATTAGATAAGCATTTAATTTACTTCTCCTTATTGGAGATATGTATGGGGGAAGATTACGGAGAACACAAACCTTCCATTTGTCGTAATTCTGATTTTCCAAAAGAAAACTAATATTAAAGATAATAATTTTGAATATGATTAGTATACTTATTTCATAGAAAATCTATGAGTTGGCGGAATAATTTGGCAAACGAAGTAGTATTAAAAGTAGCAGAAGCCAGACAAAGGGATGTAGGCCGTGGAAAGATCCGAATGGACGATATTAACATGAGAGAGATCGGAATAACAACTGGCGATGTTGTTGAAATCCGAGGCCGTCAAAAAACAGGTGCGATAGCATGGCCTGCCTACATTGAAGATCAGGGGGCTGGAATTGTCCGTATGGATGGGATTATTCGAAGAAATGCCAAGGTTTCTCTAGAAGAAAACGTACGTATACGTAAAGCACAAATCAAGGTAGCTAAATCGGTTAATATTGCACCAACTCGCCAAATATCATTGGATTATGGATTTGAAGCTTTTGTAAAGCGAAAATTATTGGGTTATCCAGTGTCCAAAAATGATACTGTGCTTATACCAATATTAGGTAGGTCTATACCCTTCGTTGTCAATTCAACGACTCCTGCAGATATTGTACTTATTACTGACACAACTAAACTTAATGTTTCCGAAAAACCTATTTCTGAAGCCGAAACTAGTATGCCAGGAGTCAGCTATGAGGATATTGGAGGACTCTCAGATGCAATCCAAAAAATTCGTGAAATGGTCGAGCTCCCCCTGAAACATCCTGAACTTTTCAAGAAATTAGGAATTGATCCGCCCAAGGGAGTACTTTTACACGGTCCCCCTGGAACGGGAAAAACTCTTATCGCGAAAGCAGTTGCGAATGAATCTGAGGCGCACTTCATTCCAATACAAGGCCCAGAGATTATGTCGAAATTTTATGGAGAGAGTGAGGCCAGACTCCGTGACATTTTCAAAGAGGCGGAAGATAACGCACCTAGCATTATCTTTATCGATGAAATCGATGCTATCGCCCCTAAAAGAGAAGATGTAACGGGAGAAGTTGAAAGACGAGTTGTTGCACAAATTCTCGCGTTAATGGATGGTTTAGAAAGTCGAGGAGAGACGATTGTCATTGGAGCCACGAATAGACCGAATGCTGTCGATCCTGCTCTTCGAAGACCTGGAAGATTCGATAGAGAAATAGAAATTGGGGTTCCCGATCAAAATGAAAGGTTGGAAATTCTTCAAATTCATACTAGACGAATGCCAGGAATAGAAAAAGTTGATATAAAGGAGTTAGCTGTTATTACACACGGATTTGTTGGTGCTGATCTTGCAGCTTTAGGTAGAGAAGCTGCAATGAGAAAGTTACGGGAAATTCTTCCTGACATCAACTTAAGCGAGGACACAATTCCCCCAGCAGTGCTTGATAACCTAGAAGTCGAAGATCGTCATTTTGAGAACGCGTTAAAAGAAATTCATCCCTCCGCCATCCGCGAAGTATTCATTGAGGTTCCCAACGTTCGATGGACAAATATTGGTGGGATGGACCAAGTTAAGCAAGAATTAATCGAAACTGTTGAATGGCCGTTTAAACAGAAGGAGAATTTTGAACGGATTGGTATCAATCCACCACGTGCAGTCTTATTATTTGGCGCCCCTGGCACAGGGAAAACATTACTAGCTAAAGCAATTGCTACAGAAAGTCAGGTCAATTTTATCAGTGTAAAAGGTCCCGAATTGAATTCAAAATGGGTAGGAGAAAGTGAAAAAGCGATTAGAGAAGTTTTCAGAAAAGCACGAACTGCAGCTCCAGCTCTAATATTTTTTGATGAAATTGATGCGGTTGCAGCGAGACGTGGATCATCTGATTCATCTGGAGCCAATGAACGCGTAATAAGTCAATTGTTAACGGAATTAGCAGGTATTGAACCTTTACGTGATGTTGCTGTTTTAGCTGCAACAAATCGTCCTGATCTGATTGATCCTGCTCTTCTTAGGCCAGGACGCTTTGATAGAGTTGTATATATTCCACCTCCCGAAGAAGACAGTAGAAAAAAGATTTTGGAGATTCATACCCGAGATATGCCCTTAGGAGAAGATGTGAATTTAGACAGATTAGCTAAAGAGACCGAATTTTACGTTGGAGCGGATCTTGAAGCTATTTGCAGAGAAGCGGGAATGCTAGCCTTACGAGAAGATTTAACTGCTCAAATAGTATTATGGAGGCATTTCGAACAGGCACTGTCAAGTGTACATTCCTCATGCACGCCAGACATGATGAAATGGTATAGAGATCAAGAATCGCAGTTCAGACGCCGGATAGGTGTAGATTCGCAGCAGACAATTCCTCTTTTCGGGTAAGAGAAAGACTAGAGAAAATTCGAATAGTTAAATAATTATTCATCATTACTTGAAATTTGACATTTACATTCAGATAAATCTCAATCCAGACAAATTTTTAGATTTATTCCAAAAAGAACGACTAAAAACAAGGTATAGTGACGATTAATGGTATCACAAAAGTACCCATATTGGAGGCCATTTCCTCTGACTTTTTCAATCATGAATATCGTGGAGAGAAGAGAGGGAATTTTATTGGAAGATGATTTAGTACGCCTTCTCGAATCAGATGTAGGAGAATTCTCTGAACGCGAACTGAATCAAGCGTTAATGAAACTAGAAATAGAAGGATTAATACATGTCCAAACAATAAAGAAAAATCAGAGAGTTATCAAACGCATCCAAAAAGGGAATAAATTCCTCACCGTCGGGGAAGACTAAGATACAGACAGATTTTTTAATTTTAACCCTAATTTTTCAAGTAATAGGCATACAGGACAGATTTCTTGAGTAGATAATTCTTTACATACCTTACACTGGTAGGTAGTTGATGTAACTTCAGAATTGGTGAAGGATTGAGATAGTGAATCGTGTACATTCACGATATTTACCAATGTACTAGGTCGCTTTTTTTCCATGTCTGATAAGAATAATCGAATATCATTTCTCATTGCTGTATATGCGTACGGGCATGGCACGGAATGATATTCCAAGTTATTTGCATGCGCGTAAAGGACAATTTCAGGCTCAGAAATTTTAACTAACGGACGGATCCGAGGGATGAATGAAGGAAACTTTTTACTAGGAATTCTTGATATTCGTTTGAATTTTCCTGCATCCCCACGAAGAAGATTCATTACAATTGACTGTGCTTCATCATCTAAATTATGAGCAGTGGCAATTTTTGAAACCCCAACTGATTGACTCCCATAATTTAATGCTCTTCGTCGTAAGATTCCACACAAAGCACAAGCAGATAATGAATTCCCGTCCTGTGTACTTTTATAGACGATTTCATCTAATGTGGCTCCATATAGATCCATAAAAGATATAATTTTATGGTTGAGATTGTACTTTGAGGTTGTTTCTTGGGTTAATTTAAGAAACCCCTCACGATATCCTTTTATACCTTCATCTACTGTAATAGCAGTTATCTGATTTTTGGAATGAGGCTGTAAAAATACCTTGGACAGTAGATGCAATAAAATAGTGCTATCTTTACCACCTGAATAGCCTAGACCAATGTGGTCGTCTCTACTTAGCATTTTATATTTCTTTATTGATTTCTTGACCTTCTTCTCGAACAATTCAATAAAATGTTGTCTACAAAGACGTTTCTTTGTCATTGGATCCTTTGTATATGGTGGTTTACTACAACAATTTGATTTTTTCATATCAATACATCTATTGACTATGATTTGCGCTCGGAAAAGTTCAATTTAACAAGAGGAGGACATACTTTATCTGCTATAACTCCTCCATAAGCTATCGCTTTTTTTGATAATTCCTCAACATCCAATTTTGAAAATGCGGTCACTTCAAGAAATAAGCTGATTTCGATATTCAATTCTCCCTTATCAGAGGATTCTAAGGTGATATCGATTTCACTATGTCCTAACTCATCCCCAGCTTCAGTAACTAAAAATTTGTGAATTTCCTCGTATAAATAATCAAGTAAGTCATCAGGATTCATTATGGACAAGAGATTCACCCTGACATGTTAATTTCAAGATAGAAAACTTAAGGCGGAGGTTATCCTAGGTCTTGACTTAATTTCTTTTGTAATTCCTCAAAACGTTCTACATTTTGCTTTTCTTGAGAGGATAATCCTTTTTTCTGAATTTCAAGCAATTCTCCTTTCTCATTTAATTCTTTTAAAACGTCTTGAGCCTTTTTTGGAAACATGACACCGCCAACAGCTTTCCAGACCTGGGTATCTCCTTCGAGAGTTTTTAACTCCTTCTTTGTAACTTCCATTTCCGAAAGTGCACGATCGATTTCATTTAACTGTAAACGGAGATTTTGTATATTTTGTTCTAGAGTCCTATAACGAACTAGTTGTTCTTGTTGAGCTGGAGAAAGTTCAGGGAGTGCCATTTTTTTATTTCCTCTAATATTGGGGATAATTTTTCTGGGTATTTACAATTTTCTTCGGGATTATTTGAGTTAACTCGCATACCAAAGTAATCCAACGGAGCATTGAAGATATGTTCGCTTTTGCTGCTGTAATATCCTGTGAATTCACCGTAATTATCAGCGAAGTTCCTTCTAATTTCAACTTAATTTGTGATCTTTCAAAATGGTGGTCGTTAACTTCGGGAATTAATGATTCATAGATAAAATTGGCTTCTTCCAAGGAATCAAGTCTAATTATTGTCTCAATACATACTCGACTATCCATTATGCCACTTCAGGGTTCAAAGTGATTTCGAAAGATAACAAAGGTAGTTGATTTTTTGGATCATTTCTAACTACTTCCCCACGAAATTTGCCATCCAAGTAGTCACGAAATTTTATTTTAAGACTAGTTTTCGATGGTTTACTAGCCTTAGGGACAAGTAATGGCTTTATAAAATTATGAATGTGCTCTTTCAATGATTCTGGAATATCTGGAGCATAATCGATAAGGATATTTTTATTCTCAATTCGTGTGTTTTTATCCCCTTTTTGTGGAAAATTGAAATTCATTAATTTGACTTCAACATCAATTTGGAGAGGTGATTTCACGAAGTCATAGCAACAGAGAGAGATTGAATCAATTTTTCTTGAGCTTTGAACAATGACCACCTTATCGATGCCCATATTCCAACAGAAATTTCGAATTTCTTTCAGACTTAATGATCCACGATTCATCCTTTTGGAAAAAGGAAGTGAAAAAGATATTAATTTACTTACACGTCTTATAAAATGAGAAGGATTGCGAGATGTCGTTATTAACAAAGGAGAGGCACCCTCTCTCTCGTTATCTGCCATCATTCATCATTTTAACTAGATTCTTATGAGGGTGAAATCCCTCTCTAAGAATCAGTCTGCGTAGCAAGTCGTTTAGCTGTTCTTTGGGCTATTTTGCCTCCGGGGGTTTCTGGAGCCCATGATCCACCTGTATATCTGAATCCACAGAATTTGCATTCCCAAATCCCAATAGATACACGTTTAACTTTCAGGGAATCGCAGGAAGGACAAACATGAAACTTTTTTGAGTCCTGTTCAATTTTTTTAACTCGCTTGCGTATTGTAGCTCCATAACGGGTACCAAAACGTCCAGTTGAACCTACTTTCTTAGTACGACCCATTTTACCACCAAGTCTCCAATTTTAAGTGTATGTTTTTTACTTTTTGAAGGTTAGAAATCAAATTGATACATCTCATTCATTTCGGGGAATTGAGAACATTCCTCAATCTTCTCAAGTAACGGTGCCACCAAAGTAGCTCCTTGATCCAAAATTGTAGTAAACTCTTCCTCGGTGAATACTCCAGATTCTCCTTTCTGCATCGAACAGATAATTCCTTTATCAGTCATGGCAAAAGAAAATCGTGCTTCTTTTCCCCTATCTTCGAGTAGATTGGGATCATAGAATATGGAATCGTTAATTTTGGCAAAAGTTAGGCTAGCAACGGATCCGTTCCTTGGAAGAGGTTCTGTTTCCTCCAAAAGAGTAACTTCTTCGAGATCCTCGTTGATTACAACCTTTCTTAGTCGGGTATTTGCAAGCGCGGCCATTGCGCCGAGAGCGGCAGCATCAATTAAATTTCCACCATCATCAAGAATATAGACATCAATAAAAATAATCCAAACTTTCTTTCCAGGAATAACACATAATTTTGGATCCTTCATAGGCATAATTTTGCTTTCACGAATACCACGATCGACAACACGGGCCAACTCAACGGTTCGGGGACCAGGAGGGCCACTTTCATTGGTTGGTGACGAAATTGGTGATATTTCTGCATTTACAGTAATAACGCCGTCATTCGGTGTATCAGGGAAAGGTGAACCTAGCTGAGCTTTCACACCTGCTAGTATAACAGTTTCTCCCCATTTAACCATTGCTGATCCTTCTGCTTTTTTAATTACATTTGGAATAATCTGAACGGGTCTACCTTCCAAAAATTTTCTTCCATCTGCTCTTTTTCCTTTTTCAAGCAATTTAGTTATGTATTGCTTCTCTAAAACTCCAACTATTTCTTCTGAACGCATAATATTCACCTACTCCTCTTCGTCCCCCACGTCATTAGTAGTACCCTCAATTTGGGTATATTTGGCCAAGACTGCTTCTCTTTGCAACTTGTAAACATCACCAATAGCTCGAATTGCGAGTGATAAACCTTCTTTTACTTCCTCAATTGTGAACTCACCATCACATTGGAGCAAAGTGATTTCCCCAGTGTTAAAGTTCATCGCAACAGGCATGTCACCTTGGCCATCTTTATCTTCGACATCGGACAGGTCAACAACCATTTTGTCTGCGACCTTTCCTACAGCACATCCAGTAATGAAACCTTTCATTGGAATCCCCGCATCTGCAAGGGCTATTGAGGCTGCAGTCAACGCGGCACAGCGAGTGCCTCCATCTGCATCTAAAACTGTTATATAAACATCAATTGTACCGTTTGGAAACTTTTCTAAGAATAAAACGGCATCTAATGATTCCTTAATTAATTTACTTAATTCATATTCTCTACGTCTTGGAGCAGGGCTTTTTCGCTCATTGACAGAAAATGTAGCTAATCGATATTCAACTCGGACTATAGCGCGATCAGGTTTTGCCAGATGTTTTGGGTGCAATTCCCTAGGACCGTATACTGCACATATTATTTTGTTATTACCCCAAGTTAGATAACAACTCCCATCTGCTCTGTCCAAAACACTACTTTGCATAGTAATTGGACGTAATTCATGAAGTTCTCTACCATCTAAACGTCGTCCATCATCCATAAGTAGAGATGTTTTTTCTTTTGTCATATATTTCAACCTTTATTATAAATTCTTTTTTTCTTCTTCTAAATAAGCACGAATCCTATCTGTAAGCCCACTAGTATGAGCTTCTGCTTCAATCTTGCGAATTGCACGAATAACTAGATTTTCCTTTTCAACCGAATTTGCAGAAACCACAATACGTCCATTTTGACCAACAATAATTTGCGCATTAGTCATATTTTTTAGCAATTGAATCATACTGCCCTTCTTACCTATTATTCGTGGTATTTTCACTGGATCAACATCAATTAACCTTCCGTGGGTTATTTTTCGAAGACCTCTTCCTTGCATCGTAAGTACAGGATCTCTAGTACGATCAAAGTAAGTAATCTGTGCTTTAATGATGTCTCCAAAGTTTAAAACCTCTTCTAAGCTCTCTCTGAGAGAATCGAAATCGCGATCTAATACACTGTTTACTCGAAGAGCACCAACATATGGGCCTCGTATATCAACATTCCAAGAGGTAATTCCAACCCTAACAATTTTTCCAATAATAATATCTCCCTCTAAAGGAATATAACAACCTTCTAATGGGACAACACCAACACTGTCTTTCCGTATTTTAACTAATCCAATCATGGAGGCTATAATTTCAGTTTCTCCTTTCACTTTTTTCCGATAGACTCCACCCGCAACATCGACTCCAGATCCACGTGCGAGAACTTCACCTGGTACGACCAGCTGATTTTTGCTTACTAATAATGTCATTTTTATCACTTTATTATCATAATCTAATTCTTTCAATAACTTTGATTTCAGAGCGACCCTTTGTCATGCCCTGTACCATCTCCATAAACTCCCCTTGTACTCCCGCTGCAACACTTACAACCGCAATCCAAGATCCATCTTTCTGCCATTCATCCTTTTCGATCTGACCCTTACGTTTGATTTCCCCATATGCTTTTCCAGTAAACTCAGGAGGTATCTGTACGGCTAATTTTACCGTCTCCATACTTATTGGAATAACTTTTCTAAGGTCAACAATTATACTCTTGATCTGCTCTTCTGCTGATTTAGTCGGATCAACCATCACTTTAGCTTCTTTCATTGCATTTTCAATTCTCAATGGAGGATGGGGAGTTCGAGTTTTAGGATTTATACAGGTTTTAGCAAGTAAATTGACAATTTGTTTTCTTTTTTTCTCAAAAAATTCCTGTCTTTGCTCTGAGGTTAAGTTTAAATCTCCTTTAATGAGGATTTTTTCTGCGATTTCAGTGATGTTGGTTGTTTGAAAACAATGATCTAAAATTTCTTCAGAAGCTCGTTCACCCTTACTCGCATTTTCAAAGACCTCATCCACTTCAAGAATGTCGCTAACGGTTATTGACTCATCAAGAAGTCCCATTTTGTACTTTAAGGCAAGTTCAGGATTAACTATCAATTCAAACCTATTTCCTTCAAATTTGGCTCGTACAATGGATTTTCCTGAAAGATCAAATCTTCTTGCATCTCGTAACATGACTATTCCTCTTTATTCTTAATTTGCTTAATGAGATTTAATATATCTATCGAGGTGAAATAGTTTAATTTTCGATCTGTACTGGATATTACAGCAATCTCGACCATGTCGGGATCGAGATTATCATCAGAAACTTTTTGTAATGCCTTTAGTGCTACTAATATTCCCTCTTGGAGTGTTTTAGAAATTTCTGGGTAAGAATTTTCTAGCTCTTCCACAATAATAGGAGTTCCTGAACCAATAGCCGCAGCCCTATACCCCCAATAACTACCACTCGGTTCTGTCATGAATAATTGAGGGCCTTTGATTTCATCTACTCCTGCAATTATTAATGAAACACCGAACGGTCGTACTCCTGCGTGCTGAGTATAAGCCTGTTTAACGTCAGCTATTCTGTGGGTAAGATTTTCAACCGTTATTGGTTCATTATAAGTGATTTGATGAATTTGGGCTTGAATCCGTGCCTGATTCACCAATATTCGTGCATCAGCAGTTAATCCAGCAATAGCAACAGCAATGTGGTCATCTATTGCAAAAATCTTCTTGACCATTTCTTTCTCAATCAGGGTGGTATGTAATCTTTTCTGTACTGCAAGAATGCAACCTTCTGCAGTTTTAATTCCAACAGCTGTTGTTCCCCTCTTGACCGCTTCAATTGCATACTCTACCTGAAACAATCGCCCATCAGGGCTAAAAATCGTACTCCCTCTGTCATAACCTAATCCTTTTGGGGCAAACAACTCATTCCACCTGAAACAGTACCTTTTTTGTTCTTTCTCTTTCAATCCAATCGAGTTTATCTCGAATATTTAACGCTTCAGACGATAATTTTCTTCAAATCCTATTTTTAGAAAACGATCGCTCGATTTTTATTACAAATTTAGACAACTCTAAAAATTCCCCAATGAAAAAATTTCACAATTTCTGTAAGAAAAATAGAAAAAGGCTTTTAAGCGAAATCTTCCTTTGAATAAAGCTTTCTTCTTCCTCTATCAACAGAAATCATCTTGATTTTGTATGAATTATTCCTGATAGTTGGTTCGGATCTGATAGAAAAAAAAGTCCACTAAATTCAAAATTTAAGCGACCCCAAGAGAGTAGCTAGGAAAGGGGATGGTAAGCTGTTAAAAACTATTTAAGTTGTGCATTTCTTCTGCTGATTCAAGACGATTTTCAGTGCATTTCTTTAAAAAATTCAGAAAAGGTGTTATTTCATGGCTTACGAACCGAAAAAAATTGGTACTGTCAAAGTAGGTAGATATATTATTGATCCAGACTCAAATGAACCATGTCGAGTTATTTCTATTGATAAAAGCAAACCTGGAAAGCATGGGGCAGCCAAAGCTCGAATGATGATTGTGGGACTTTTTGATAATCAGAAACGACAATTGATTTCTCCAGTAGATAAGAGGGTAAATGTTCCAATTATCGAAAAGAAAACAGGACAGGTGACTAATGTGGAGTCTGGCACAGGATTCGTACACGTCATGGATAATGAATCCTATGAAACATTTATAGTCGATTCTCCGACAGAAGATGATTTAAAATCAAAATTAAATGAACTTTTTTCTGCAGGAAAAGGTGTAGAGATTGACTATTGGGTAGTCATGGATCGGAAAAAAATCAATCTTGTAAGAGAGATGGAATATTAATCGAATTAACTATGTAAAGGTTGTTTAATTATTGGTAGAAGTATCACAAATTGGTATTTTCTCCCAAGTGCTTTGCGAAGAGACAATTACCATCTTAGATAGTATTTTTTCGCTTGAAGAAAGTAAAAATATTACTTATTCATTAAATCCTGAACTATTTCTATTTATTGAGAAAAATAAACCAAAATTAGTAGAAGGAATTCAAAAAACAACACTTCTAGACATGAATGTGGATTGTATATTCTCCATAGGTGGGGATGGAACCATACTTAGAATCGCCAGGGCGAAGCCTAATATTCCAATTCTGTCGATCAATAAAGGTAGAAAAGGATTTATGACCGAAATTGAGGCAGATGAAGTCAAAATATCTCTGAAAAAATACTTCCAAGGAGATTATAGACTTGAAGAACATACTAAGATTGCAGCAAAAATTGGTGAAGATTTACAAGCTTCTGCAATAAATGAGATATTGATAACTTCAGGTGATCTAATGAAACCAGTTGATTTCAAAGTCCTGGTAGACAATGAAGTGATTTCTGGTTCTTCAGCTGATGGTATTATCATTGCTACCCCAGTAGGTTCAACAGGTCACAATTTATCTAGTGGTGGAAGCATCATGGATCCTGATCTACAGGGTTTAATAATATCATGGATCAATCCAATTAACCTAGCTATCCGACCAGTTATTCTGGATTTTTCACGAAATTTAGAAATTATTTGTTCAACAAGAATTAATCCAATAAAAATGGTATTTGATGGACAGGTTAGTTTAGAATATACTACGCCAGTGAAATTTTCTTTTTCCCTTTCCCGAGAAAAAGTGAAATTTTATCGCCTTAGACATTTCACTTCACGATGGAGACAACACTTTCACCCTGAAATTAGGGATTGAGTATAAACTTGGTTGATTACTCACAGTTAATACACGTATTAGATACAACGGCGTTTATTGGGCTGGATTTTCCTATT
Source organism: Candidatus Hodarchaeota archaeon (assembly GCA_016839785.1). Classification (GTDB taxonomy): domain Archaea; phylum Asgardarchaeota; class Heimdallarchaeia; order Hodarchaeales; family Hodarchaeaceae; genus Hodarchaeum. Next base: position 26,399 of record JAEOTQ010000049.1, read on the forward strand.
CTTCAGACATTTGAAGTGAGAAAGTTTCTAACCGCTCATTCAGTTATCGAGGAATTAAAAGACTTCCGTTCAAAAATGAATTTAGAGGTAATGCTACAATCAAATGAATTAGAGGTTTCATCTCCTAATCCAAAAGAATTAAGGACACTAACACACAGGATACACAAGTTAGAACCAAAAACACGTCTATCGAATACAGATATACAGGTTCTAGCCTTAACAAGGCAGGTAAAGGGAGTATTAGTATCAAATGATCTTTCAATGCAAAATATTGCGAAACTGATGAATATCCCAATCCGTGTTGTAAGTGGAAAAAAAGTCACAGGAATACGTAGAAGTCATCTGAGATGTTTGAGCTGCAAAAAAACATTTCAAGAATCAGATCAACAGTGTCCTATTTGTGGGGGAGAGTTAAAGCTGTATTTTTACAAGAGTCGATCAAAAGATCTAAAACGAAAAGAATGAATTAATAATAAAAATTCATCATAAGAAAGGACAACCACGAGTAAAATTCTCTCAGGAAGAAAGAAACTTGCCAGAAGAACTAAAATCTAAGGAAGAATTCATGACTACGCTTGATTTAGCATCAGTTTGCTATGTTAAACGATTAAAAGATTCTGATGTTGTTAAACTTAAACTTAGGACAAAAAAACGTCTATATACGTTTAAAACAACTCCTAAAGAAGCAAATCAAATCGTACAGAATTTAAATATTCCTGTCGAAGAGGTTTAAAGCTAACTGAATTCTATTCTCTTCTTCTGAAAAAAAATATAACTCATCTCGTTTTTAAAGGAAAATTAGGGGAAAACGCCTTCAACAGCGTTTATTAAAAAGAGAATTAGTCTTGAGACTCTGATGTAATCGTTTCTAGTAAAGAAAGGATACCCCATATTTTTGTTCGGGCAAAAAGAGGGCAATTAGGATCTTGACTGATTTCATCAAGAATTGAGATTGCAAAATTTGCCCGTACTTCAGGTGGGTCATCTTCCTGACTATTCTTACCTGTTACCGCCATAAATGCTTCTTTGGCAGCCCTTCTGATGTTTTTTGGAACGCTATGATCTGATGAGATTTGTTGCAGCAACATCTTTGAATTTTCAATTTTATCTTCCATTTTTGATCACCCAGACCTTCTAATTGATTAGAAAATAGAAATACGTAATATTCTGGTAATATAAACGGCGTTAGAGCAAGATTATTGAGCTCTGAATTCCTAGATTCTCTGTGACAGACTAATCAAAAAATCTAGAAAAACCTTTCTTTTCGTAAATTTTATTTTACTCCTTTTAAGTTAGATTCCCCTACTTTTATCTTGACGACTATTCCTTCATTTCGTATTGAGAAGGATTAGCACGATAAAGAATTGATAAAACAACTCTAATCTTTTTTTTTATCCCTAAGAAAATAGTATAAATATTTCATAAATAGACGACCCCTTGAAGTGGAAAACTCTTTTCTATGAAATATAATTGGAGAATCGGCTTAGATGGAAGTAGAAAACAATGATTTTAACGAATTTTTGATATATGAAATCATTGCTAATAATGGAAGACTAATCTGTTCTCACTGTGGAAACCGAGTTGTGTTAAACGATTTATTTGAAGAGAAAATTATCGCCGAAGTTGAAAATGGCTATATAGGACACATTAATTGCCTACTTCAGTACATAATGAAAGCTGAGCCTATTATTTCCTCAGGTTTGGCAAGTGGTCTATTCTCAGAGTCCCAAGTACGTCAAGACCTTTTATCGAGACCTTTTGAATCAGTTATTTTAGATATTAGTCGAGCTTGTTCGTATAGGAATTTAGCAATTTCATCACAAACTGGAGAATGCACTAGATTTATAGCTGCCGAGACAAATTTAATAGAAATGCGAAATAACAATAATCTATCGGTGTTACTTGATTATATTGAAATCTCTCTTCCTGATCTTAGTGATTCGGATATCAATTAGTAAGAGTATAATCCAAAGAAAAAAAATAGGTGTAGACAGAATGAAGGTAGATCTTTCAAATATTCCTGATGCGGATGTAGTAGATGAATTAGCAAAGATGATTAAAGAGAAAGAGAAAATAAAAGCCAAGAAGGAAGGAAAAACTTTAGTAGTGAAGGATCTTTCTTCTAGAAAATTAAAATTCTATACAAAGAAAGTTCTAGGTAGAAAGGATTTACCTGGAGTCTATAAAGTCGTTTCCCAAGGTGACCACTTTCTCGTATATTTTCAGGAGCACTAATTATTCACTAGTGAACGTACAACCATGAATCACCCTTCAAATGGGATTTTATGAATAAAAAACCTGAGAAGACCAATTGGGGAAGTGCCTTTGCGGGTCCACTATCAAAAGGATGCCGACAGTGTATTTTAGGAGAAAAACTAGTAGTACTAGTGAGTACAAAATGCTCTAGTAATTGTTTTTATTGTCCCTTAAGCAATGAAAGGAAAGAAGCCAATACCTCGTTTGCTAATGAACGCCCCTTTTCCAATATTTCGGATCTCCTTGTTGAGGCCTTACATATGGAAGCTAAAGGAGCAAGTATGACCGGTGGTGACCCCCTCGAGTTGCATTCTTTTGATAAAACACTTTCCTATTGCAAGGTTTTGAAAGAGCAGTTCTCGAATGATTTTCATATTCATGCCTACACAAGAGGGAAGGATTTGAATAGGGAGTTATTAGCAAGAATAGTTCCCTTCCTTGATGAAATTCGTTTTCATGTGATCAATTTCGAAAAAGACTTCCCCAATGTTCAACTCACAACTGAATTTGATGTTGATGTAGGGATAGAGATTCCTGTGATTCCAACGAAAGGAATCGATTATTATAACCGATTAATTCGTGAATTTGAGTCAATTATTCCTGAAAGGGATCATTTTTACTTCATTAATCTTAATGAACTTGAACTAAGTGAAACTAATTACCGTAAAATTCTTTCTCACAGATTAGAAGTCGATAAAGTTAATTTATCTGCCGTTAAAGATAGTTCTAAACTTTCCATTAAAATTGTGGAATGGGCATCCCAAAATACAAAGATTCCAGTTCATTATTGTGCACTTGCGACTAAAGATAATGTACAACTACCAAACCGACTATTTAGAATGGCCATGAATATAAAACTTCCCTCAGATGTTGTTGTGGAAGAAGGTACAGATAGGGGACTTCTCATAAGAGGAGTGATTAAAGCTTCAGACTATGATCTAGAAGAGGTAAAACGATATCTTGTTTTAGAAGCTGATGTTCCAGCAAATCTAGTTCATATTGATCATGAAAAAAAAAGACTTCTTACCAACGCAGCCATATTAGAAGAAATCA
>JAEOTQ010000050.1 GCA_016839785.1 Candidatus Hodarchaeota archaeon
GAAATTGCTGATCCAAATTCTTCCAATCCAGCAATCAAACCTGTGTCAATTATCGCATTTACAGGACCAGAAAGACCTGAAAATAATCCAAAAGGATTTGCAATCATACCACCAGTAATTAAATCGAGGATATATAGAAGAATCCAAGCTATTGGAGCTGAAATAATACTGAGTAAACCAATTAGCTTTGATCTAGCAAGTATACCAGTAAGACAAAAAGCAATGGCAACAAGAAGCAGTTCCACTTGCATCAGCAAGGGACTTGTTCGTGATCCCAATAAACCAAAAACTACTGCTATAATAACTGGACCAAAGACACCACCGAGAAAGGCTTGCCAAAAAGGAAGAGCCTTTACGGTTCGTAAATCATCAGAATCTGGTTCGAACATTTTTTTTCACTTAATTTGATTATATTTTCGTATAAGGAACTTGTACAGGAAGTTACTTATTAAAAGTAGCTATTCAGGTGTAAAGAAATAATTACGGATATCGGTTACGCAACTCTTATAGGTTTGTACAGGGAAGGGTTATTAAATTAATCATCTAAGACATGGACGGGGAGTAAAATAGGGTTTTATGTTAGTTTTACTATTGAGATAAAGATATCTTCAAACTAAATCGCTTAGGAATTCATCCCATGTCTTAATAGGAATTCCGTATTTCCTTGCTTTCTCTAGTTTCTTATTTCCTGGTTTTCCCCCAATTACTAGTAAACCGAGTGATTTCGTAATAGGTGCCCATTCGTAACTATTTTTCTCGATTAGTGTCTTAATGTCCTTTTTGGTCATCTCTGGTACCTTGCCTGTCACATATACGGTTCCTTTTGTTTCTGAGACACTATAATCGGTTATTTTTGCATCTGAATCGACAATTTCTTCATTTCCAATGAAATCTAAGAGGTTACTTTTTATCTGCCTGGAAGGTCTTCGTTTATCAGCAGAGTAGTAAATAGAAACGCCTTTATCAAATAATGCTTTAGCCAAGGTGGGATCCTGTATTCCATCGATAATATATCCAGCAGTAAGATCAGATATTCCTTCAATTATCACTAATTGAGCAATAGAAGCGTTTTCAATTTCTTCCCATGAGTTGAAATGTTTTGTGAGAGTTTTACCCATTTCTAGTCCTAGGTTTTCAATACCAAGTCCTGCTAAAAAAAGATGTAATGGTAGTTCTCTCGAATTTTGTAGATTCTGATGTATTCTTGATCCATTTTTTCCCAACAGGGTAACAAGTTTTGTTTCAGTTAATTTTCGATCATATAAATCGGAAAAATGTTTAATGTAACCTGAATCATAGAGCTTCTCTATGTTTTTCACTCCGAGTCCTTTTATATCAATTGTTTTTATCCAGTGCCTGATCTTTTGAATATCACGTTCCCTACACTCTTGACTTTTACAGACAAGATTTACACCCTCTATATGGAGGATTGACCCACAGGAAGGGCATGTCGCTGGAAGTGTGACAAAATTGTGTCCTTTTGTCACAACTCGGGTGATCTTTGGAATTACATCTCCCGAGCGAATTACCATAACTTGATCTCCAATCGCTACATCTAGAGTTTCTACAAATTCCCTGTTGTGTAAAGTAGCACGTCGAATTACTGCACCAGCAATATCTATTGGTGCAAGCTCAGCAACGGGAGTGAGTACTCCTGTGCGGCCAACCTGCCAACTAATATCATTAATTAACGTAACTTTACCTTTACTTTCAAATTTTAACGCAATCATCCATTTAGGATGATGAGCTGTAGTTCCTGCTTTATTTATTGCATCAGCTTCATTATATTTTAGAACTAAGCCATCAATTTCGAAATCTAGTGATGTTCTCTCCTTTTTTGCCTTTAAAAATGTTGTTTCAATATTTTCTCTTGATGGAGCATCAAGAGAGTCTATTTTGGCATTTTTAAACCCCCATTCGAGCAAAATATTGGTTTTTTCATGTAAAGTTTTTTCCTCCTTATACCCTATCAATTCAAACGCAAAAAACTCTAATCTTCGTTTATCAAGTAAGGAAAGATCCTTTTGCTTAATTGTACCGACTGCTAAATTTCTTGGACTACTGTAGTTGTCAGCTCCTAATGCATTAATTCTCTGAAATTCAGACAGGGGCATAAAAAGCTCCCCTCTAATAAAAATACGATCTTTTACGGGGATAATTTTAGGGATAGATTTGATCTTCATTGCTACGAGAGTTGTGTCATCTCCAGTTACTCCGTTTCCCCGTGTTGCTGCTTGTACTAGCCTTCCCTCACTGTATGTTAATGAAAGTGAAAGACCATCAACTTTATACTCGACGAATAGATTATATCCTTGACTCCATTTTATAACTTCTTCAATATCTAGTGCCTTCTGGCAAGATAACATAGGGATATCATGGGTAACTTTTCCCCCTTCAGGTGTCCCAATGACGAAAAGAACGGGATTTTCAGGATCTAATTGTCTCAGTTTATCCTCCAAACTGTCATAGGCTTCATCTGAAATTTCAGGTTCCCCATCATAATATTTACGTTTATGGTAAAGGATTTTATTAGCTAATTTGGAAATCTCTTTCGCTGTCATTCTTCATTTCTCCTACCTGAATTATAATTGGATAACCCCAGTTAGAGCAAGCGAAAATTACAAAACCTACAAGACTTTATCAATAGCAATTATTCAAGATATTTAAAAATTAACGGAGTACTATTATAAATGGAAATCGATCTAATTTTAAAAATTGGGGGTTCAAGTATTTCTAACAAAACTTTACTAGCGAAAGCCTTGAAGAGTCAGTCACCAGACGACGTTGAGGAGGCACTAATGATTAACAAGCAAAATATAGATCATATTGCGGCTGAAATAGGGGATTTATATTCTTCAGGAGTAAAAAAGATGATTATCTTAACTGGAGTCGGTTCCCCAGGACATTTTGTTGTTTTACAACATGGAATCCATAAAGGTAATTCAGGAAACATAAACCAACACTTAGGATTAGTGGATGCTCAAATTGCCGTTAATCGCTTACGACAGGCACTATTGAAAGCTTTTGTAGAAAATAAAATTCCTGTTGTCCAGCTCTACGCGTCTAGTATATTCGAATCAAATAAAATGCGAATTATTAGAGGTGATACATCCAATTTCGACCGATTCATTGAAAATGGGATTGTACCTGTCATTTCTGGAGATGTAGTCCCTGATTTAACAATGGGATATAGTGTTTTAAGTGGAGATCAAATATTACTTGATTTAGTCAAGAAATTTTCTCCCTGGAAAATAATTTTTGGCTCAGATGTGGATGGAGTGTTTGAGGAAGATCCAAAAGTTAATCTTCAAGCAAAATTAATCCCTAAAATTCCTCGTTCACATATCGATGAAGTAATTGACCAGATCTCAACTGGTGATGCTTCGGGACAGATGAAAGGAAAGCTTATCGAAATAGGGAATTTACTTGATCATGGGCAGGAGGAAATCATCTTACTAAATATTACTAAGCAAGGACGATTGCTTGATGCGATGACGGAAAATTCAGGTCCGAATTCAAAATTTTGTGTGGAATCCTGAAGAGATTTTTCAATTCATAAGAAGATGAATTCTGTTAATAATTTCTTTTCTGTCTTCGTTTACTTCAATTGAGAGTGTGTTTAACTCTTCAATTTGCACTTTCTTCTTATTTGAGGGAGATTTTATTACTAATATGGGTTCTTGGTTGTTATATCTGAGTTTCGTCTCTTCATAGTCCTTAAAGCTCCTCATAACAAAAATAAGTGGGATTTTAGGGAAAGATGGGGGATAACTTTCGCATAAGACTATATCAACTGATTCAGGGACCAATTTTTGGAGCTCATCAAGGTTGGATCGTGTTGTAACTCTCTTGTAAGTTACAGTTTCGTAAGGACTGGTAAAAATAACACTATTCACATTCGAGTCATGATAAAGAGCGGAATCTTTACCTTCTGGATCAATAGAGTAGTGCGAACTACTAAATTTAATAACAAAAATCGTTATTCCAGTTTCACCAAGTAATTGACTGCATTTCAGAGTAAAAGTGGTTTTACCCGTATTTCTACTGCCAACAATGCCTATCAAGAGAGGTACCATAATATAAACTCAGATATTAATTAAAGGAAATACACGATTATGTAGATTAACGCTCCTCCAAGAGTTATCAATCCACCCATGGTTCCTCCAAGAATTGCTAATAGAAAAGCAATAATCATCCAATTTAGAGTTTCTTTTGTATTAATATTGTATCTGATTGTAAAGACAATTAGCAACACCCCCACAATAATCGAAACTACACTCCATAAAAATCGAATACTTTCATCAAGAGTCACATAAGTCGCTAAAGGGAATGGATTAGGAATGGTTTGATCAATAAATGATGCTACACCATATAATAACATCAATAATCCTCCTAATACCACTAAAAGGATCCCTATTACTGATGTGTAACGATGCCATTTTGTTTTATACCTGCGTTTTGTCATCATAGTGTTCCTCATAAATCTTATGTATTTTGCCTAAACTAGCCAGCAAATTGTTTATGATAATCCATTCTACCTACTATCCTTGGTTTTGAGTTAGTAAAGTATTGCACTCAAATAATTTTGGTTTTTATCTCTCATCCAATAATTTCAAATAGAAGAGCTTGAATATTCATGAATTACCATGTCTCCTAATCAACGATCATCATGGAAAAAATATTTTATGAAAATTGCCTCACAGGTTGGTACACGTTCGACGTGTGATCGTAAAAGTGTCGGAGCGGTGATTGTTCGTGATAAAACAATTTTATCTACTGGTTATAATGGATCAATACGTGGGCTTGCCCATTGCGACGAAGAAGGACATATGATGGACGAAGGTCATTGTGTGCGTACAGTCCATGCAGAAGCGAATGCAATTGCTCAAGCAGCAAAAAACGGTGTGAATCTGAGTGGGGCGGAGATTTTCATTACATCGTCGCCTTGTTGGACGTGCTTCAAACTCTTAGCAAATTCAGGAATAGTTAAAATTACTTATGGAGAATTTTATAGAGACGAAAGGATTTTTGAAGCATCTAGTCAAGCTGGCATTGAGCTCGAACATCTTTCACCAGAAAATGATACTGGTGTAAAGTAAGGAAAGAAGGAGAAGCTGCTTTTCCCAGCTTCAGAAAAAAAAGAGAAGAAGGAGATCTCTAAAATCCCTCTCATTATTTAAATAAGGATCATTCAAATTTTGAATCGATGAAAATATTGGGCTCGTGCCCTTTTCTTGACTCTAGTATTGCTATTACGATTTTTTTTCATAACAGCTCGTTTCTTTAGATTTTTTGGTTTCGGTGATGAACTTAATTCTTTTTTAATGTGTGGTTTCCGATTGAATATCTTCTTAGTTTTCGGTATTTTTTGAATATCTGTCTTCTTCTCATTATGACGAGGCTTTGAAGGAGTTTTCGAGAGTTTGGCTCCATCCGTTGCATTTGGTGTTATTTTTTGTGATTTGCGTCTCAAGAGCTGTTTTGTTTTTTCTTTTTCTTCTTCAAAGTATTGTGTTGCGATATCTATTTCAGTGCGATTACGTCTATTTTTTCTTGTGTGTGCAGTCAATGGAATCACCTGTGTTCGTATCCGAGAACAGTAGTCTGGTTACTCGAATTGGAAGTCTTTGAATGTCTCATTCTAGCTTAAGATAAGTCTTAGGCCTTGACTGGAGATTCTATCTGGGGATATTTATTGGAGTTCAACCTCAATGAGCGAATCGCATTATTTTACTCTTAACTCTATTGAAATAACTTCAACAATGTGATTATAGTCTGTTGTGACGTGTAAACCTTTCTTAGTAGCATTTTTTAAGTCTAGCCGTCTGATATTCTATAGAAGACAACTTTAATGAATATTACTTCCTATCACGTAAGATGTCTCTAAGTAGTTACGTATCCCAGATTTTTTAAGCTTATCGATTCAAAACTGCAGATGACATCATTTTTTGGGAAAAAAAGCAAGGATTCCTAGCAGAATATCTCAATTCTTTTGACATTGAAGGAAGTATGTTAATGCCACAAATTAAGGTGATCTTTTTCAATATGGGTGGGACTCTTCTACAATTAAAGGATGCAACAATACCTCAACTCTATTCAAAGCATCTATCAACAATTTTAGAACGAAAGATCAGTCCAGATCAGGTTTTTACGGCCTTTCGCAAAGCAGAAAACTGGGCGTTATCCAGAAAAAACTTCTACTACTTATTCTCTGATTTAGATCAAAGAAAGTACCAAAATGCCTTTTATAATGAATTAGGTGTTAAAGGTCGATCGTTAATTAATAAAGTCGAGGTTGCTCTTGCTGATCTCATCGATTTAGAATTCCAAATAGAAAAAGGAGCAAGAAATCTACTTCATAAATTGAGTAAAGAGTATTCTATTGGGATAATCTCTAATTGGGATATTGATCTTTATGAGATCTTAGATTCATTTGAACTACGAAAGTTTTTTGATTCGATCACGATTTCTGGAGAATTTGGGATAAGTAAACCGAGTTTAGAAATATTTAAATCGGGTCTTGCGGATTTTCCTGAGGCAAAAGCTAAAAACACAGTCTATATCGGAGATGACTATGATTTAGATATCGTACCTGCCCAAAAAATGCGAATGTTTACAATTTTATATGATAAAGGACCTTCAGGTATGCACGGATGGCCAAAAAGGCCGAAAGTAAAATGTCCCCGGGTTGAAAGTCTTCAAGATATCCCAATGATTCTTAAAAAGTTTGAGAAGTTAAAATAGAGGTATTTCACCCTCAAGTGAAATTCAATTATCTAGCACATCGCTTGGTTAATTTAAGTAATTCGTTTCCTCTTTCTTCCATTTTTTGATTCCAGATAAATCTCCACTCCCAATTATTCCCTGTTGTTCCTGGAATATTCATTCTTGCCTCAGATCCTAGACGAAGAAGGTCTTGAAGTGGAATAATTGCCATATTTGCATCTGATTCCCAAGCAAGTCTGATAAGATCTCCAACGATATCTTTTCCAGAGGTGTTTGTGTATTCAAGTACCTCTTCTTGCAGATCTTCCAAAAGATCCTCAAACCACGCAAGAGTGGTTTGATTATCATGAGTTCCTGTATAGACAACAGAATTATACCCTAAATTGTGAGGAAGATATTTGTTCTCTGTATATTCTTCATTATCATCACCAAAGGCAAATTGTAATATACTCATACCTGGAAATCCTGTTTGTTTTAGTAAATTCTCAACTTCGGGAGTAATAATGCCTAAATTCTCTGCAATGATAGGAAGGGCTCCCAACTGTTGTTTTAAAGTTTGGAAAAAATCGATTCCTGGTCCCTTAATCCACTTCCCTTTAACAGCTGTTTCTTCCTTTGCTGGTATTTGCCAAAAAGCCTCGAAACCTCTGAAGTGATCAATCCGAAGGACATCCAATTGGGTCAAATTATGTTTCATTCTTTTTACCCACCAATCATATCCAGTTTTTTTCATTTCATCCCAACGATATAATGGATTTCCCCATCTCTGACCTGTAGCAGAAAAATAGTCTGGTGGAACACCAGCAACAGATAATAATTCTCCATCCTCATCTAAAAAATATAAATCGGGACTAGACCAGACATCAACGGAATCATAAGCAACAAAGATAGGAATGTCTCCTATTATCCTTATGTTTCTTTGGTTTGCGTACTTTCTTACCTTGTGCCATTGTTTAAAAAACAAGAATTGAGAGAATTTGTACAAATTAAGTTCTTCTCTCTTCGTATCCGTCCATTTTGAGATTATGGCAGGATCACGCGTTTTGAAAGAAGACCCCCACTCATTCCAAGATTTCATGTTATTTGCTTTTTTTAATGACATGAATATTGCGTAATCATTCAACCAATAGCTGTGAATTTTAATGAAATCATAAAATTCTGTTTCTAGTCTATGATCGCTATTCTGAGTAAATGTCTTGTATGCCCGTTCTACAAGTTTTTGTTTGTACGTGATAACATATTCATATTCAATCCTTGATCTATCCATAAACTTTGGAGGAGTAATGTCTTTTTTAACTAGTAATTTCATTTGTACTAGTAAATGAGGACTAATTAATAATGGGTTACCTGCAAAAGCAGAAAAACATTGGTATGGAGAATTTCCGTACCCTGTATGCCCTAAAGGGAGTATCTGCCAAAGTGTTTGACCCCATTTGTTTAGATAATCAATAAACCTGTAAAGATCAGGTCCTAAATCACCAATCCCATGTTCGCCAGGTAAACTTATTGGATGTAGAAGTATGCCGCTTCGTCGTTGTTGAATCTCTTTGTTAATCATTACACCCAATTCCGATCTATTTTATAGACACGAATTTCATTAAGAGAACTATTCAGTAGAGAAATCTTTCTCTGACTTTTGGACTAGTAAGTCTGTTATATGCAAACTAAAAGGAATTTTGTGAACTGATAAATATATTTTATACAACTAATATCCAAAAGAAAAAAAAGTTTAACGCAGAGAGATGAATATCATGAAACCGAAACCTAAATTGTTATTTTCAGGTGTTACAGGACACAAATTTAGTGTGATGAGACTAGCTGTTTTTCATCATTCAAATCGATTTGCGTCGTGTTCTTTTGATGGAACTGTGCGAATTTGGGATGAAATGAACCAACAAAGTGTCCTATTCTTTTTCCCAGAGGCAATTGAAGGCTTAGAAATAACGCCTGATGACAAAAAACTTATTGTAGTCCTTGCAGATTCTTCAAAAGCATATGTACATGATTTAACCAAGAATTCGAGGAAAGAAATAGGAGCAGGAAAAGTGTTCAGGAGTATTCTCGGGACTAGCCCAGATAGTTCAAAGACTGCACTTGTTACATACGAGGACGAGGTATATATTTACAAACATGAAACAAATAGCTTAGGAAGTCGAGTAGTTGTAGATAATATTTCAGGAGATTCGTTGATATGGCTTAATAATAACAATTTAGCCATTCCAAAGCGAAATGGGAGTGTAGCAGTAATAAATACTGATGAACGTACAATTATCAATGAATTTCAAATACATGACGGCTTAATCACGTCAATTTTTAGAGAAGGGGAAGAAATCACTACAGTATCAGAAGATGGAACGGGAAAAGTTCATGATCTAAACTTCAAACCGAAATTTGGATTTAAATTGAAATTCACCCCTCAAAGTGTTTTTTTCAGCTCTCAACATAAAACAATTGTTGTATCAGGTGATAGATTCTTATTATTCGTTGATATGCCAACGGGACAGCTTACATTAACTTCTCAGGATCTTTCAGGATGTAACCCAGTTATTACTAAGAATGGATTCGTTGTCAGGGGCACAGGCGCAAATAACATTTCTAAATATTCTACATCAGGAAAAAATCTCGATTTGATTCCAGGCCGTACCAAGACGGTGGAATCGGCAGTTTTTCTAAATGACCATTCATTGGTTTATGGATCTGGGGATAATGCTGTTCATAGATTGGACTTCAAATCTGGTATTGACGAGAGTCTTTCTTCACATTCAGAATCTGTATCTTCTATTGTTTATATTTCTGGAACAGAAACCATCATAGCAGGTGCTTTTGATGATACTATTTCCCTTTACCAGTTACCCAAGAATTCAGAAATAAAACGAATCAAGAACGTTCCTCTCGTAACAACATTAGCGTTATCGCCATCAGAAACTCTGTTTGCCGCAGGTTGCAGTGGAGACAATAGTATTCATATTTTTAATTCAACTGGTGCAAAATTAACGAGTTGGGAAGCTCATGATGATTATGTTAACACAATTTCGTTTTTAAATGATGAAGTGATTGTATCTGGATCAGATGATGAAAGTGTCCGATTTTGGAACCCTTCAGGGAAATTAATCGGCTCTTTAAAAGTATCTGCACCTGTTAAATCCATATTCACAAAACGTGAATTTGACTATAACGTTGTAGGACTTGAAAATGGCGAGATAGTATTAATAGAAAAGACTACTAATCGGAAAATTGGAACGTATACTTCCTCTGCATCTATCCAATGTATCAAAATTGTAGACAACTCACGATTATTCTTTGCTGCGAAAGATATCTTGTACGTAATGGAGCTAGATGGTCCTAATATAATCAGTGTAGAAGAAGTGTGCCGTCATACTGAACCCATTAAAGCTTTATTGTGGAAGGAGGAAGAAGAAATCATCATTTCTATTGACCATAGCATAGAGATAAAGAGTACGAAAATCACAACTGATGAGAGCTTAACAGAATCCTCCACCATAGTTTTTACCCCAGGTGAGTCAGTTCAGGAAGAAAGACCAGAGACTTCGTCAGATAAACCCACGGAATCAGCAGTTTCTAGCAATGGGGAGGCGTTAGTAAAGATTATTGAATATTTAAAGACAATTTCAACTCAATTTGATGAACTAATCTTACCAAAACTAAAAGAAATAGGTGTAGATTCGAAAACTTTTCAAGAGGCTTTACAAGCATTAGAGCACAATTTAAGCTTCAAATTAGCCCAGGTTGATTCTGCAATGCTAAGAGATTCAGTTCTTACAGATCAGGATGATGAGTCAGAATCGGATGCTAGCTGGAAGAGTTTTGATTGGGGAAAAAGAAGACGTTAAAAATCAAAGAAATCCAAGAGAACAAATAAGAAAACACTTAGTTAAATCATACAAAGAGGAATACAAGCATGTCAGATGAAGGAGATTTTGATCCAATGACTGGAGAAAGAGTGGAACACGTCAATGAAATGACTAAACGAAAGAAATTTCAAGATCATATGATAGTGACCCTAAAAGAAATGTTTAAAGGGCTGAGACATCCAGAATTTAAATTTACCCCCTCTGGAATTATCATTGCATTAGTTTTATCAATAATTTCATTATTTTTCTTCCTTGGGCCGTATTTATTCACCACTGGAGGAAGCCGCGGTATTCAGCTGTTCTCATTTACGATCTATCCAAATTTAATAGGAATATTCATTAGTCTAGGAATTGCTCTTGCAGAGCTGTATCTATGGTTTGTAGTAGGAATTGAAGTTACACCAAAGGCAGCTCATTATCTAGTTGATAATAAAGTTTTGAAATTATTGTTCACAAAGGGACATGTACATTATTTGGAATTTGTGCCAGAGGAAAAACGGAAAATTGCAATGCCCCATATTCTAAATAAATACATTGCTCTAATCATAGCCTGGGTCTCTCTTTCAGCTTTCCTATTGCAACTTATCGCAGGAATCTTATTCGGAGGAAACCCAACATCAATATTGAATCCTGGAACAGACTGGCTACTTTTCTTGATTCGCACTATGGTTATTTTCCTTTTAGTACCGCTCGTATTTACCTTGGTATATCCAGTCGGTTGGATGTTAGTGGATGCGAAATTAAAGGCATATAATTCATTCACAAAATTAAATTGGCTCGTAGGTAAAAAAGTGGTGAGTTTAACGGCTGGAATTATTTCTGTTGGTGCAATCGTAGGCTTGGGAGCAACAGCTCTTGATAATCCTCTTTCTCAGTTGCAGTTAATCTTAGATCTTGTCATTTTCTGTGTAATAAATGTTTCTTTGATAGTAACGATAATTGCCATTTTCTATAATATTTTCTTTCAAGGGACATTTTATAGACGAATTATAGATTCTCTTGAAGTTGGATTTGGTATTACTTCCGTAACTCTTGTTACTGCCGATGGAGATCCCGTTCCTGACAAAAATCAAGATGAAAACACAAATTTGGGTGTTAAATCAGAGATAGAAGAGTTTATACGTCATAGTGAACCATCCGAGGAAAGTGATTCAGAGCCGGAAGAGCTTGACGCTATCTCTGACGATAATAATGAGGATCAAAACGAGTGAGATTAACTTTCTTGTTACGTTAGCTATTTATACCTCAATCCCGTAGATCACTTAGAAAAGGTTGAAAATTATGGATTTCACCTCATTACTCAATTTATATTGTAGAAAAATAGGAATATGGTTTCTAAGTCTTGTACCTGTTGTTTTATCAATTTCTTTAATGCTCCTAGCATTCTCTCAATCACCAGAAGCTGGTTTGGATCAGGGTTTGCGAACTATGACAACACTATTGTATATAGTGTTGATACTGATCGCAATTCCTTTTTCGCTTAATGGTTTCTTAATGGAGAGAGCCTTTAATGATGAAATAAATCGTATAATTAGTACGGGATTACTCATACGAGGTGTAGAGGGATTTGATGAAGTTCAAAACAAAATCAAGCTATTGTATCGTGCTTCGTATTCGATCACAGCTAGCGTACTAGTTTCTTACCTTGTATTCACCTCGGCCTCACTAATAACTTCAAATGAAAATAACCCAGATCTAGCTATATTTGCTAGATTCTTCATATTTGTCGCAAGTGTCGGATTATTAGCCATTTCAAGTGGGGCATCGATACTACTACGCCTCCCAAATAAATCAGCAATTCAACCTGGAGGCTTAATGAAGTATTATTCCCCTCGAAGTCTCCCTTTAAAGTTGGATAATCTTTTAACCGATTCTGTCATTCCTAGACTAGATCCTATAACACGTATGCAGATGGACGAGTGGTCAAATACTGTCTTCGAAATGATGAATCCAGATTTTAGAGGAAACGCAAGTAATCAAGCTAGACTTGAACAAGCAAGAGAAAAAATACTCTTATTAGTGTATCTTAGGGAATATCTTCCTGAACTTGTGACAGTAGAAATATTCAGTTCTGAAATGACGGAAATAATACAAGAAAAATATTTACAGGATTTCTTTTCAGGTAAGAAATCAAAAATATCTCTTAAAACACTCATCACGATTATTCGAGATGTAAGGAGAGAAATCCCAGAAATATTTGAACTGGTTCAAAGGATCTTCGTCCTTGTTACAGAAAATGTTCACCTTTTAAGAAATAATAATAACTTCATAAGTATTGTCCATCCCAGTAGCCACGTTGGTAATATTGATCCTTTTAGAGTAACAGTTTTTATACTCAACCTTCAGGAAAGTAGAAAAAAGGTTAAATTACTAGTTCAAACCTCGATGAGTAGCCTTGATCCAGATGATGCATCACAGACACTTTTGTTGGATTCAAGTTCAATCATTCTCCCTGAAGTTGGGAAAAAACTGCAAATTTCTTCATCAACGGAGTCGATAGATGTTTTAAGATTAGTAAGCAGCATTTTGCAAGTTGGAGATGCGATGAATCTACAATTCAGACCAAATAGATTTGGTACTCACGTTTTAAACATATCTGTTGAGGATGAAAGAGGAATAATATCTGGACGTTCTATTGTAGTCTAAGTATATAGTGATCCAGCGTATTACATAAAAACAATGGGTGCAAAAGCTTTAGGATATATAGGAGCTGCCCTTTCATTCATTGGAATTGGGTTAGGTGCTCTTATTGGAATATAAAAGAGAGTGTAATCACTAATCAAGGTTCCGATAATGATTGCAGATTTCATTAAACGGAATTCTCTTACATCTCTGATTTTTTTATTCAGTCTCATTCTACTTAATGGTGTTGGTGTTACATTACCTATACCAAATCTTCAAATTATTGGCAAACAATTTGATTTTCCTTTAATTGGAATTGTTGAAGCAGTATTCATTGTTTTTTCTATGATAGCTCTTATGGTTTGGGGATATTTTGTCGATAAGTATGATCGTCGTCCTTTATTGTTATTAGCGAATTTTATCTGGTTAATACCTGCAGGAATCATATTCCTAATCCCTGATTCGTTAATCATTTATTTTATTGGACGATTAGTAATGGCTATTGGATTAGCAGCTTTTTCCCCACTTTCTTATTCAATTATTGCGGATTTTGCACAGTATGAAGATCGTGGAATTATTTCTGCAGGATTAAATCTTGCATGGGTTGGTTCCAGTGCAGTTGGAATAATATTAGGTGCATTCTTTACTGCGAACTGGTATTATTCTTTTGGAGTCCTTGCTTTTATGGGATTAATCTTATTCTGCTGGCAATTCTTTGTGAAGATTCCTATTCGGGGAGTGAAAGAGCCTGCATTTGCTGAAATAGACAATTTTCAATACCCTTGGAGAATAAATTATCGTTTACTCCCTCAGGCATTTCAAATTCGAAGTTTATTCTGGCTACTGGCACAAGGTATCTTTGCTCTGATACCAGGAACCGTTTTTACTTACTGGTTAGTCAGTTTCTTGGCATCTTCTGAAGGAATGGCTGTTACTATAGGAGAGGCGAGTATACTTTCAATCATTGTCGCGAGCGGTCGGGCACCTGGATACTTGGTCTTTGGAAAATTGGGGGATATATTAGCCTCAAAGTCTTCAAATTCTGCAATTCGAGCAAAGATTGCAGGTTTGGGGATGGCAAGCCAATCTTTGTTCTTTTTTGGTGCATTTTTTGTATTAGCTTCTTCATCACATAACATTGTACTGTTTGCTATATTGTTTTGGATCGGAAGTTTTGTGGGTGCGGCATCTGGACCAAATAGAACTTCTTTGTTATTCAATATCTCATTACCTGAATTTCGTGGTACATTAGGAGCTCTGTATTCACTTACTGATCATTTAGGGGCTGCTCTTGGAGTATTTGTCTCCACATTTTTTCTTCAATATCTAAATTACTATTCAGTGTTCAATTTAAGCCTTCTTTTTTATTTACTTGCCTCTGCATGCTGGTTTGGTAGTATTAAGCATATTTCTGCTGATGAGAGTGAAATCAATGATATACTACACATCAGAGCGGAAGAAATTACTCTCAAGGATTAAGATTGATAGGAGATGATACAGGATAGCTGAGGGTAAAGCTCTTGTTCTCAAGTATCACCAATTTTGTGAGAGTGGGTAATTTCTGCGATACAAAAGTTTTTACCAGTTATCTAACTTTAACATTCTTTGAGTAAAATAACGATAACTGGATGAAAAAAAATGCCAAAAAATTTGTACGTACGTTCGTTGGGAGTAATGACTTTTCTCTGGGGACTCGTATTTGTTGTAGGTATGGTATTAATAGCAGTAGTCTCACTTGCCATGCCTGGACTAATACCTCCTGGATCTGAATATCTAGCAATTTTAATCCCTGTTCTATTTGCATTTTTCATAGTAGGATTACAATTTCTGATATCTCCATGGCTCATGGATTTTATTATTGGCTGGGTTTATGATGCCACTAAATACCAAGTAG
Organism: Candidatus Hodarchaeota archaeon; assembly: GCA_016839785.1. Taxonomy (GTDB): domain Archaea; phylum Asgardarchaeota; class Heimdallarchaeia; order Hodarchaeales; family Hodarchaeaceae; genus Hodarchaeum. The sequence continues at coordinate 15,115 of JAEOTQ010000050.1, forward strand.
ATGAGCTGCCTCCACATATAAGGACCTTTCTTCATCAGCAAATGGAGTTAAACAATTTTTCTCTAAAGTGGGTGGCGATAATTCATGATAATAATCCCAATGCTTTCACATATGGGCATACTAAAAAACGTGCTCGCATGGCGATTACAGAAGGAATTCTCAATTACTTGACAGAAGATGAACAGTTGGCAGTAGTGGCACATGAAGCTGGACATATCGTACATCGTGATTTTATATGGATGACGGTGGCTGCCGCCATTCCTTTAGTGTTGTACTCCTTCTATCAGGGATTATGGACCTATGCACGAATTACTTCCAGAAGCGGAGGTAGTAGTGATGGTGCAGAAAAAGTTGGAGCTGTTGCAGCCGCTGCTGCAATAGGGGCGTTTATCGCTTATTGGATTTCTCAGTATATTGTATTGTTTCTTTCACGTGTGCGAGAGTATTACGCTGATAGTTTTTCAGCAGAAGCAACTGGTCAACCAGGCGCGCTTTCACGAGCTCTAGTAAAAATTGCTTATGGGATGGTTAAAGAAGATGCTAAAAATGCTGAAATGTTGAGTGATGAAAACGCTTCTCC
>JAEOTQ010000051.1 GCA_016839785.1 Candidatus Hodarchaeota archaeon
CCTCCCATCTTCCAGTAATTAAAACTTAATGAATGATCATCAATTTCATCCATTGTTATAGTTGATCCTTTTATTACGTCTTTTAATGTTGTATGATGTTTATTAAATTGCATTGCCGTTTTTGGCATATTTTTATCAAAATATCCATCTAAATATCTTAGTAATAATGTCATTTTCCCCGCTGCTTCCTCACCAATCATTAGAATGTTATAATTCTGACGATAAGGTGTTGAATATGTCTTCTGATAGAGACTATCGAGCCTAAATTTTTCATGTTGTGAAAAATCAAAGGGATTAACATCCCTGTAATTTATTTCCTGTTGTTCTATTGGTCTAGAAAATGTTACAAGTGATCGTAGGTCTAATGGACTGACTCTACTGAGAATTTTCTTTAGAATTGATTCATCTATAGAGGGATCTAGTGGAACGTAAAGATGGGGATTGTTCCAGATCTTGTATATCATTGTTGGAGAAACATTAAAATCCTCAGCAACAGAGTATCCCGACTTTTTTCCTCGTAATTCAAGTATATCTTCTATATCACTAGTATTTAATTTGTTTTTTTCTCCTTTTGGCATATATAATCATTTTTGTACTAACCACTTGGTGTTTATAAATCATTTGGTTTGTATAAATATTCTAGAATTTGTTGCTACTCAAATGATTATTTGTTTTTATACTTTTTACCCTCTCTATGACGTTTTTTCCTTCTTTCTTTCTAATTAACGAAAATATGACGCTTTATTTATGGAGACAAGTAAAGGCTGAGTGTGAGTAAGGCAATAATACCAATGGACAGAAATTTAAAATTGAGCACCTTTTTATTATCATGTATTCTAATTTTCAGATCTCTTGGGTCTTATAATCAAGAATATTAATCTAATCAACAAAATTGAGGAAAATTTAAATCCTGATGAGGAGTCTACACCCGAAGTTGGTTCCGTATAGACGGACTCCATTGTGTTCTCCAGACTCCAATACAACTATAACACATAACGATAGAATGACGTAGTAGATCACAGAAACTCAAACCAAAATTATGTTCTTCTCCGTAAAGAGAATAAAAAGCATAAAAACCCAATGATTGCCAAAAAATGAGATGCAGGTGAAGTTACCGCCGTCGACATTGAAGGAAAGACATTGCTTGTCAAAAAATTTGTGCCTGCTTCAACTTCATTGTAATCTCGGATTGTGTTATTTAAAGCAGTGTTATTGACCAACAAATTAAATTTTGAGAACTCGATAGAAAAACCAAATTGATTGAAATTGGCTGTATTGTTTTTTAAATGATTGGAATCCGAGTGAAAAAGAAGAAATCCAGTTGCACCATTGTTAAGCGCAATATTCTTGAATAAAAAATTCCCCTTCGAATGAGAGAATTCAAACCCAAAATCATTATTTCCAGATGCCGTATTGTAATTTAAATTATTAGAGTTCGAGTTCGAGAATATGAACCCAGCTCCACCATTATTAAGTGCAACATTCTTGATTATATCATTCTCTTCCGAATAAGAGAATTCAAACCCAAAATCATTATTTCCAGATGCCGTATTATCGGTTAAGTAATTATCTTCCGAACTATTAAGATAAAAGCCTGCTTGATTATTTTCTGCTATATTATTGATCAACTCATTACGTGAAGAGAGGGAAAACTCAAACCCGGTATCAAGGTTATTGCTTGCTATGTTATTAGCCAGGTAACTCTTAAATAATTCAGTAAAAGAAAACCCTTGTTGATTACTATCTGCTATATTGGAATTCAAAACATTTCGCCCACCACCAGATATTAAAAATCCAGTTCCACCGTTGTAGAGTGCATTATTTCTGGTTAGGTTATTGTCAGAGGCGCTATGAAATTCAAAACCGTTGCCCAGGTTGTTACGAGCAGTGTTGTCAGTAAAATTATTATCATCTGAGAGTTCAAGATAAAATCCCTGTTGATTGTCTTCTGCTGTATTTCGATTCAAAATATTCGACTCCGAGTAAAAAAGAAGAAACCCAGGGGAACCATGGGAAGCTGCTGTACAATAACTAACTCTGTGCCCACCAGAATGTTCAAAATGATATCCCGCTTCACCATTATCAGTGGTAGTGAGAAAAGTGAGATTATTACGGCCAGAATAATAGAACGTAAAACCATTCTCTAGATTAGTAAACGCTGTATCGTGAGTTAGAATATTAAGATGTGAAGATGATAAATAAAAGCCAGAACCAGTATTATTAAAAGCGGTGTTGCCAAAAAAAGTATTCTCATCTGAATCCTGAAGTACAAATCCAGAATTGACATTGTCAAAGCTAGTATTATTGATCAAATCAATAGAAGAGGAGCGTTCCAGTGAAAACCCATTTTCTTGATTGTCAGCTGCTGAGTTCTCGATTAAACTATTATTATCCGCATTATAGATGTAAAAACCAGTAAAAATCTTGGTAGCACTATTGCTTTTCAAGTGATTATCCACTGAAGATATTAGACGAAAACCTAGATTCCGGTCATTGTACCAATAACCAGATTTTAGAGTACTGGAGGCAGTATTAAAGGACAAAGTATTATTATCTGAATAATACAGATAAAATCCAGAAGCAGAGCCAAGAGAAGGGTCGTCATCCAAGTCGTCGATGAAAATATTGTTAGTTAAACAATTATTATCGGATTTGAATAGAAGAAAACCATAATCATGATTATCAGTGGCATTGTTTGCAATTAAAGTGTTATTCAGGGATGAGAAAAGATAAAATCCAGAATTGTCGGATTCCACTGCAATGTTTTCAGTTAAACTATTATTATTCGACTCAGATAAAGAAAGACCATCACCACCCGAATTAAATGCACTGTTACCAGATAAAGTTGAATCATTTGAAGAATCAAGATAAAAAGCAGAATACCAATTGTTTATTCCTGTATTGCCCAAGAGGGTGAGAAGCGTTGACAAATTTAGATAAAAACCATAACCAGTGTTGATGGAAAATGAGTTTTCGATCTGGCAATTGCTAACATTAGAAAAATAAAAACCACTAATACCACTTGTCGTACCATATCCCAAATAATAATGGTGGACAGTAATATTCCTTAGAAGAAAAAATTGATCGGTATTTTTTACAGCCACGCCGTTAAAGTAATCAAGACCGGTTTTGATTAACATATTCTCAATTATATACGGATTATTTATTGTTCCATTACCAGAGGAAGAGGTAGCTGCTAGTTGGGTGTTTCCATCAATGTAGATGTTATTAGCAATTTCTCCAAATACATTATTAACAAGAGTATTATTATTTTCTCCGATGTAGTCATAAATCTGGTTATTATTACCAATATTTTCCTTTAGCACATTATTCGTGGATTCAATAAGAGAAAAACCGTATCCATCATTATTGGAGGCAACATTCCCAGTTAGATTGTTGTGAGAGGATGAAAGAAGCCTAAAGCCATCATACAAGTTAAACGAGGCGTTGTTCCCCTTCAATGTATTATAAGTTGATTCATATAGAGAAAATCCATATCTGCCATTATTAGTGGCCGTATTATTAATATATCGATTATGCGATGAAGATCCAAAGGCAAACCCGATCACATCGTTATCGGACGCTAAACTATTGATCAGGCTAATATTGTTGGAGCTAGAGAAGATAAAACCGTAATAACTATTGACAGCACAGCTTTTAGAAATATTAATATTCGAGGAGGAGGATAATTGATAACCAGTATTACTAATATGGACGTATGTATTCTCTATCTTACCATTACTAACATTATACAAATAAAATCCATAATAACACGAGGTAGCAGATATATTCTGTAATATAAAGAATGCATCAGTATTCCGAATTGAAAAACACTTTCCATAACTTCCATAACTCTCCGTAATAGACAGATTACTAATAAGATAAGGATTTAAAGCACTACCGTTACCAGATGAGGCATATAACGTAAATTGAGCATTACCATCAATGGCTATAGGATCACTAGCAATAGTTGCAGATGAAAATGGTATTCTGTCAAGGAGTGATTTAGGGCTCTTAGAAGTAAGTGATTCATGGGTTACTGTAATCACGATTGAACTAAGAAGTAAAATTAATACTACTTGAGAAATTCTTGTCATTTATTAAATTCCTCCTGGATTATTTGATAAGAAAAAGTCACACGAATTAGAATAAATGAACAGAGAGTTGCTAAATGTTTAGATTTCAACCTAACCACCTCTTTCTAACTGAAAAGTAAGTATCTGTGAAGTTTTCGCAATCTATAACTTTTCGCGTACAATAAAACCGTTTAAAAGGTTTTTTGATATTACAGAGAAATTACATAAAGAAGGATTTAGAGGGCTTATTCTATTCTTTTTGCTTCCCATCTGTTTTTCCTCATAGTGAGGAAGAGACCTCACATGATAAGAAGACGGCATAGATAGAGAAATAAAGGTAGAAGATCTACTCTATACAACCTTAAATATGCCGAGAATCATTAATCCAATCAGTTAGGGGTTCATTAATACTATGAGACCAAAAATTTGGATAAAAAGTGTCTATAATGGTATTAAACTCAATAAAAAGCTATCAAAAACAGGAGAAAAAAGCGATAGGGGTGGGAGTAGGGTGCTACCTGATTTCAGTATTTCTAGTCCTAGTAAGTGTGATAATCCTAATCAACCTGTCTAGTCTCGCATTCACTGGAGAGTTTCTCATTAATGTATTTCTAGTAGAAGTTCTTTTTTCCCTACCAGCCATTCCAAGCTCATTAGTGGCGACTTACATAAGCAAAAAACGAAATACAGGAATCTACACGGTTGGAATCTCAGGAGGAATCATGATCGTGTTACTCACCATGATCATTCTGATGATTTTACAGCTCCTCATCCTTCAACCTCCCCCGACAAGCCACTATGAAGAGTTTAGTAGAGGAATGGTGGTGTTTTTGATCCCCCTCCTTTATCCATTCCTCATATTTCCAATTGCGGCGATGTCTGCGATATTAGCTGTCCTAGTAGAACGCTCTTACTTTTATTTCCACCCCACATGGAAAGCATCGTAATACCGAAGCCATTCGTCTAGCTGGGCAGACACATCCAGTTAATATTTCAAATCTAATCGTTTTCTCCTTCTGAATAGTAAGAAGAGACCTACCAAGAAGAATGAAATTGATAGAGAGAAAGAAATATCAGTAGTACAAAAAATATAGCTTTCAAAGCCTCTCGTTTCTTCGACGGACGAAGACAATCGTGATACCCAGGAAAACTGTCAATAATCGAACAGGGGTGGTCATAGGTATCGTGGTTGTGGATATGACTGTGGTTGTGGTAGTCATATCTGTAGTTGGACTTGACATCGAAGCACTAGAAGTCGACTTAGGTTGGCTCTGTGATTCTAACCAGGCAGTGATGTTACTCACTTCTAACTGACCAGTTCCCACCCAGACACTATACCCTGGATTAGTTATTTGAGCCGTGAAGGTTCCACTAGCGTACTGGTCAGATTCATTAAGAGAGTAGTCGATCCACCAGTGACCAACATTATCACTCACGAGATGTTGGACGTACAAACCACTGTAAGATTCACTTGGAGCAACCTCAAAGAAACGAACTCCTTCCCATGAGGATTCTTGAGCGCCAAATTCAAAGTTAACTGCTGAGGTAGAATTCGCATTAAGATAAATTGAAACATTCCAAGTAGTACCAATACAGCAAAAAGAGTCTTCGTTCTCGCATAACCTTTGAGAAGCAGTTGTGTTAGCGATCGTGAAAGTAAAAGAGGCACTACTAGAAGTAAC